>JAYWGD010000257.1:0-5963 GCA_043778435.1 Myxococcales bacterium
CGTTGCTTGCCTGCAGGTGTCACATCGGTGACGGTCTCCTGTGGAATAAGCAACTCGCCGAACATCGCCTCTTTGCCGCGATCTTTGATTCGCTGTAAAAGCTGCTCTTTGACTTTGTTCTCGTAGCCCGAGAATGTCTGGATGACGTACCACTTCTTCGACATTGTCCGAACGCCTCTCAGATTCCGTACATTTTATCGGTGACGAAGCGCCAGAACTGATCCATGGCACCAAAAAACACTGTAGCCCCCAAGGTGGTGGCGATCACGACCGTGGTCGCGTTTCCAACATCCTGTTTGCTCGGCCAGTGAACCAACGACAACTCTTCCGCAACCTCCTCGATGAAGGTGCGCGCCTCGTCACGAGCATAGACTCGGTAAGCAACATACAGCGCGACGGCGAGGGCAACAACGTTGGCGACCATCTCGCGAGGCTCTCCAACTGCCGGCTTGGCGTGCCAAACTGCGGTCCATAGTGACGTAACGAGCTTTGCGATTAACAAGGTCGCGACCGCGACACCCACCATAAAGGTGGCGTAGACGAAACGCTCGTAGCCCATGTGGTGAGCTCCCGTCTCGGGGTTCGCCTGCGACAAATCTGCTCCCACTGGCAAGGGGAGCAAATCCCCTTGAACTTCGGGGTCGTCAGTGAGTGTGGTGGGGAGCTCGGAAGACATAGCGTACAAGTCCATCACTCCACGGGTTGGAGATGGCGGGCTGCGTTACATAGCGGCGATGTCGCAAAGCGGCAAGGGAATGTTGGTGCCAGCGCGCAAATTTATTCAATCGCTGCTTCTTAGCGGCGTGCGTGTGCGCCGCTTTGCTGCTAAGTGTAACAACATGCTGCTTCAACCGAAACATCCTGCTGATTATCGCACGCTTTTTTGGGTCTATGTGCTCGCGCCCGGCGTGATCGCGCTTCAGTTCTGGAAGCCGACACTGCTTCCGTACTTGTGCTGGGTAAGCGCCTTTTTGGCTGTTACTTGCGGAATTATTGCTCACAATCACAATCACAAACCAACGTTTGCTGACAAGAGCGACAATCGCGTCTTTGGAAACATTCTTTCGGTGTTTTACGGCTACCCAGTGTTCGGCTGGATTCCTACGCACAACCTGAATCACCACCGCTATGTGAACCGGCCCGGGGATGCGACCATCACGTGGCGCCTCACACGCAAGCACACTTTCGTCGTCGCGATCACCTATTTTTTCGTGTCGTCCTATTATCAAGCCACTCCTATTGGTGAGTACATCTCCAAAGCCAAAGAGAAGGCCAAGACTGGCAACAGCGAACTATGGGACCGTATCCGCATGCAGTATGCAGTGACCTTTGGTGGTCACGCGGCGTTGCTCGCAACAGCCATCGCGTTGCACGGCGTTAAGCTGGGACTTGTCACTTGGTTCTTTGCATGCGGCTTGCCCTCGGGCATCGCCCTTTGGTCGCTCATGCTCTTTAACTATGAGCAACATGTGAACATGGATCCGTTTTCGAAATACGACCACTCACGCAATTTCACGAGCCCCGTGCTCAACTTCTTGCTCTTCGGAAACGGCTACCACGCAGTGCATCACGATTTTCCGAACATGCACTGGAGCGAGTACGCGGCCGAGCACAAGAAGATTGCGCATCTCATGGCTCCAGATACCAACCAGCCCACCATCTGGTGGTATTGGTTCAAGCAGTACGCACTTGCTCCCCTCGTACCCGCATGGGGCACGAAGCAGGTGGGGCCCGGTCCATGGACTGACAAGGCAGACCTTGCAACTGCGAGTGTGGACGCCGTAGAGGCGGGCAACAATGCCGAGCGCTTGGTGAACGAGAGCGGCGCGCTGGTCGCAGCGGAGTAAACCAAGTTAAGTGCAGAATGCAAACAGGGTGCAGTATGTGAATACTGCACCCTGTTCTTTTTGTTTGCTTGGTTCGCTCAAATCGATGCTGTGCAACGACGCTTGTCAATTTTTGTTTGCGCACTGCGGTAAGCGGCCACTGCCACCGAAGAAACTTGGACGGATTGGAGACCAAAGAGTTTGTAGGTGTAGGGAGTGCATAGGGCGCAATGCTGCAACCAAAGTTGCAGCATTGCGAGTTGCAGCATTACACTAGAAATCCGCATAATCATGTGAGACAAAACGCAACTGGATTTATTATGAAGGAAGCCCACTGTTGCAACTCAACAGTGGGCTTCCTTCAATGTTCTGCAGTCCCGTTGCGCTCGCCCTCGTCGCGCGTTGTATTCAAGCGTGCTTTTCGGTACCAGCGCGTACTAGCGCGCTCGGCCTTGACTTCGACGCTCGCCCAGCGGACAGCGTAAAACAGTCGACGGCGCCTGATGTCGCGGATTCTGACCCTACCGCAGATGCTGGAGGCGAGGTACCCAAGCCGAATGTTTGCACCGGTACAGGCGTCGGAACAGCCGCATTCGATTTACGAGTCAGCGTGTTGGGCGTGCCGATCGAAGAGTCTGGGCTTGCAGATGGCGGTCGAGTGTATGTTGTTGGCTATCGCTGTAGGGGCCGAGTCTCATTTGAGATGCAAGGCATGCTGGATGGCGGCAAGCTCGACCTGGGTTGCAACAAGGTTATTGCAATCGGTTGGTACTACCTAACAGTCTATCTAGATGTAGATTCCAACGACCGCTGCGACATTGGGGACTGGGTGCAACGGTTCGGTGACTACAGGTACGATAGGGACTCAATTCAACAGACCTTGGCACTCGTCAGTGGCGGGTCTTGGCAAAAAGAGAGCTTTGGACTGACAACTTCGCTCTGTCGCAAGGTCCCATCTTTCGCGATGGACGAATGAGCAAGGGTGGGGGTGCCATCCAGCATTTGTTCATGGCTGCAGTGAGCAGCAATGAACAGGCGGCTTCGATTACTGGACCGACGAAGCCTACCTAAAGTGTCAACGTTGGGCGTTGCCCAACAACCCGAATGAAGTGCATAATACAAAGAGTGTGCAGGGCATGAGTACTGCACACTCTTTGCACGGGCGTCGCTTTAGTCAGTTTGTGCAGTCCACAGTCACTTTCTGACTCTTGTTTGTGCACTGCACCGTGTATCCGCTGCCACCGCAAAATTTGGACGGATTGGAGGCCGTGCTTTTGGCGGCATCGTCATACCAGCAAGGGTCACACGGATTGCAATTGGACGGGCGCGGCGAACAGGCCGAGTTCACATCGAAAGCACCAGCGCCACGACGTTTGTTGGTAACGATGCAGTATTCCGTTGCGGAGTCGCAAGACCGCGTTGAAGAGCCCACACAATCGAACTTCCCGCCAGTGGTGACCGTGCCCCCGCCAGCATCAGGCCTGGGCGTTGGCGTAGTGCCAGCATCAAGCGTTGCGGGCGCCGCCTTGATGCAATCGTTTGCGCTGTTGCACGACGACGCACCGGCGATGCAGGTACGCTGCGCATCGGTCGACGTTGTCGCGCACTCCGAAGCGCAATTCTGGATGGCGCCGCAAAGAGCTTGGAGCTTGGCGCATGTGTCGGCGCAAGTTGGTGCAGTGCCCGAGCTGCTGCCCGTGGCCAACGCTGGCTCCGAAGAGCATGCGAACACGATGGCGCCCATGATGCCAGACGCCGTGAGAATCAGCGCCGCACGATAGATTGAAACTGCATTCATTTGAATTTGACTCCTCAGACAAGAGCGATGCGCTCCTGCACATGGACTTGATGCGAAAGGGCAAATTCCGTCAAAGAAAACGATGCATTCGAGAATTAGGTGCGAGGTTGTATCTGTACTTTAACGTCTTTTTATTTCGACAGCACCTTACAAGGGCATCGTCGCTCGTGGTCGACAAGGCGTACTCAAACATGAAAGCGATTGTTTGCCATGACGAAGTGATGCGGAGGCTCGGCGACGATGCGAGGTTGTAGGACAAGTCGTTTTGCGCACCCCAAAAATGGCTCCGGCAAAAAGCACAGATGCGCTTCATGACGATGACTCGGAGTCATTGCCATGAAGCGCATCATTCACTCGTTCCATTTCACATCGACAACGTGAAAAGTCGCAATGCTCTGCGTGTGTACAGGCCTGACGTCGGGTTCAATTTCACCTCGGCCGTGAGAACACATGTTGTTCGTCCGGCGTCGACATCGCAGCTCAGCTGCGCGGGTTTGCCATTGCCCAGTGCTTTGGTATTTCCACCAATGAAGGCGACGCCCCCCATCATCGAAGTGGCAACGCTGCCCCCTCCGCCATTGGTGAGCATTGCGCGAATGGCGGAGGGGGCAGCGTTGCCGGCCACGGAATGTTGGAGCACAAGCGAACCATCGGCATTGACGGCCAAGACGCGGGCAGTGTTGGCATTGTAGCGGCATCCCACCACAGGGTCTCTCTGGCAGTACAGTTGTGCGGGCGCCAGGTTGGCGTTGCGCAGCGCGACTTTTCTCTCTTGGTTTCACGAGGTCGCCTTCATCAAAATATTGGCAGAGCCGATTGAATCAAAGCTGTAGGGTGCAGCGATCTTTGCGCCGTTGAAGATGATTTGTGTCGGTCCGGTGAGAAGACGGTATCCGCTGTTCGCCTTGATCCAGGTCCCGGCGATCGGGTCGGGAAACACGATGTTGGGCTCGAAGGCTTCACGTGCTGCTGGAATGATTGCACCCGCTTCTGCCAATCCCAACTCAAGCAAAGTCGACGGCGCTGCGCTGATGCGGAAGCTGCGGTCGGCTGTAGAGACCCGAACTGCAATACGCTCCAGCGTCTTGATGCGGGCAGGTCCGCGAACGACATCAATAAGACCAGACGCCAGAATATTGTTTCCTTTCCAAGAGATCTTCATCGCATCCGACTCCATGAAGATCGGAAATGTCGGCTGGGCGCCTTCGCCGGTAGCAAGGCGGCGTCGCAGACGCACGCTCGCGCTGCCCGAGTTCGTTTTTGGAAGACCTGCAGACTCGACAATCAGCTCAATGACGTCGAGTTCAGCAAGCGGGCTTGCGGATGCCCGGCGACCACTCACGGTGACTGCCTGAGAAACGACGGCCGGCCTTACTACCTGGCCGCCTAGTTCGTCGCCGCCGGTTTCGAGCGCCGTGTCCTCGGCCGCACAGCCCACAAGCGCCGAGACGCCAACCACAAGGGCGCTTAGGATGACAACTTTGGACGTCTTCACGGGTGGCTTTGGCATGCTCTGGATTCCTTGAGGCGTGGGTTGATGGAGGGCTGAAGTGAGCTTCAGTTCATTTCCCCGTACTCGGGGTTTTCCGATGTGCAAGGCCGCGCCTCCGACTTTGTCGAGAGCCTTCTGCAGTACGGGCTGTACGCGTGCCTACACAGGCAACACGATTTTGTTTGGGTGCAAAGTGCAAAGTGCAAAGAGGGTGCAGTACATGAGCACTGCACCCTCTTTGCGCTCGTCCTCGCGAAACGCCTCAGCCGCCGTGGACATATTTGCACGTGCTTTGCGACGGTGGACCACTTGCTTCCGTGCACCCTTTGTTAGCGGCGTTTGAGAAGAAGGAGTCACCCGGATTCGTCTGGGAAATCGATGCGGGCTCTTTGCAAAGGCTCGTGACGCGCACGTATACATCCACCGTTGTCTTTTTGATTCCGCCGGAAGTCGACGACCCAAACATCAGTAAATTTCCCTCAGAATCGACGGAGTACGGCTTTGTGTAGGGGGCTCGAGGTGAACCACTGCTGGGCGTAGCGGTCCAGGAAGCGCAGCTCGAGCGAGGAGTCATCGTGAGTTCGGTTCCGCTGGTTGACAGCGCGCCGACGTTGCCCGAGCCACCACCAAGCGAGAGGTATTCCGATCCCGAAATGAGGAAGGCGTCCTCTGCGTAGCCGCCACGCGAGGACGTGCCCGGCATTCCATTCACCCTGAAAGTGTACCCAATCCGATACAAACCGTCCATGATCTGGCCGCCTACGGGTGTCGGCACCTGCGCGACATCGTAATCGCGCACGCTGTAGGAGTTGCAAAAACCATAAGATGCGCAGCTCAGCCCAGCCGC
>JAYWGD010000258.1:0-5956 GCA_043778435.1 Myxococcales bacterium
TCCTCTCGGACCCAGCGTACCATGTCGCGCGCTCTCACCTTGTTGATCGGCGCGACCGGCTTCAAGCAGGCAAACACCTCCCGCGCGTTCCCTGCGCCCAGGCTTTGCTTGTGCAGTGCAGCGAGCAACGTTCGTTTCCCCAGAGTGAATTCGCCGCGCGTAAATCCGGGGCCGCCCTCATAGTCGCGCGCGCGGCGCAGCACTCGCTCCGAGAACGGGTTCATGGTGCCAGCATCGATTGCTGCATCGCTGGTGCTCCCATCAATCTCGGCGTGGTAGGTTCCACCATCGCCTGCGTCGTTCACCAGCTCCGCCGCATCGCTCTCACGCTCAGCCGTTACCGCAGGGCCACACCACAGCCCGAGCCCCCCCAAGGCCGCGGAGCCAAGCACGACGGCAGCCATCAGTCCACGCCGCACGTTGCATCCTCCCACGTCATCGGGGCATTCCACTCGGTTGCAAATGCATCGGCCGCTTGGCGCGCGGCATCACGCACGGTCAGCAACTTTCCGGTCAGTTCGAGAAGACTCGTCATCGGATGCTGGGCAATGCCGCAGGGCACAATCAGACCAAAGTGATCGAGGTTGGTTGTTAAATTGAGCGCAAACCCATGCATGGTGACCCAACGACTGAGCTTCACGCCAATCGCACCAATCTTTGCAAGATGCACGGATTCTAGTTCTGTCGACACCGCATGCTCGGGCCACGGCCAATGCGCTATGTCGTGCCGCTGCACCCACACGCCAATGTGGTCGCTGAGATGGCCCGAGGCGACACCATGGGCGGCGAGGACGCGGCTCATCACGCGACTTAGCGATCGGACATAAGCCCTCACATCACAGCGGCCAGGCTTGAGATCCACAATCGGATACGCCACCAGCTGGCCCGGGCCGTGATAGGTGACATCGCCGCCTCTTTCCGTCGCGAATTGGGTGATCCCTTCCCGCTCCAACACCTCGGCCGACGCCACCACATTCGCAGCGTCAGCCCCGCGCCCCAGCGTGATGACCGGCGAATGCTCCAACAAAAACACGACATCGCCGATGGCGCCGTCGATACGCGCTTGCAACATCGTTTGCTGCAGTTTCCACGCATCGCCATAGTCTACTCTTCCCAAATAGCGGGCGGTAAACGGCCGGCCGGCCTCCGTGCTCACTCGGGAATGCTCCGCCCTGCCGTGGTCTCCTCCACACGAAAGTCATCCATCACAGCGCCGAATATGTTTGCCATCTCGGGGTCGAACTGTCCACCCGCGCAACGCTCGATTTCTCCCATCGCAACTTCGTGCGGGAGCGCACGGCGATAAGCACGATCCGACGTCATGGCATCGTAGGTGTCTGCAATGGAGATGACCCGCGCGATCTCATGCACATCATTTCCGGCGCGCCCCATCGGATAGCCACGCCCGTCCCAACGCTCGTGATGCATGTACACACCAGGTATCAACGGATGCAAAAACTTGATCGGCTCCAAGATGTCTCGACCGAACGTGGGATGCAGCGTGAAGGCCTCATACTCCTCGCTCGTGAGCTTGCCAGGCTTGTTCAGATTCATCACGCAGCCAAGCTTGCCGATGTCGTGCATCAATGCGCTATGGCGCACGACACCTTGGGTTTCGACTGACATATTCAAACGCCTGGCCAAGTAGTGGGAGTAAACTGCCACACGCTCCGAGTGGCCCGCGGTATATCGATCCATCTTGTCGATGGCTTTGGCCAACCCCTCGATGGTTTGCTGAAACGAGGCCTGCAAGTCTTCGTAGAGACGACCGTTTTCGATGGCCTGAGAAGCGCGGGACGTGACGAGCGTCATG
Organism: Myxococcales bacterium; assembly: GCA_043778435.1. GTDB lineage: Bacteria > Myxococcota_A > Polyangia > Polyangiales > Polyangiaceae > JAAFHJ01. The sequence continues at coordinate 1,814 of JAYWGD010000258.1, forward strand.
AGCTTGCGATGCCCTTCATCAAAGCGATAGTTCGGCGTCGTGCTGGCAAGCGCCACGATCCCGACGAGAGAGCCCTTGGCCCGCAGCGGCATCGCCACGACACTCACCACGGGCACTCCCGGCTGCGTCGCAAACAGCTGAGCCGCACGTTGATTCTGCTCGGCGACGAATCCTCCAGCGCTCAACCTCTCCGCCAACGCCGACGCACTAAAGGTGCCAAACTCGGCGTCCTTCATGGCGCCTTCGCCCTCGGTACGCACACGCCGGAGGCGCTCGACCCAACCCTCGCTCGGGTCTGCGACCCAGATACTTACTAGGTCCGCGCCGATTTCGTCCTTGGCCGCCGAAGACACCGCGGCAAGCAATTCATCAAGCGAAAGTGCCGACTGAATCGCTTCGGACACCTTGTAAAGCGAGAGCGCCTCTTTGAGACGCAAGTTCTCCGCCACAAGCAAACGCTTGTCGGAAGCGCGGCGAATCACGTGCAGCACCTCTTCCACACGAAACGGTTTGAGCACGTACTCGTACGCGCCACGCTTCATCGCGTCGATGGCCGTCTCTACGGTGCCAAAGCCCGTCATGACCACCGTGACGACATGTGGCGCTTTGATTGCGATTTGTTCCAAGAGTTGTAAGCCGCCAAGCTCCGGCATTTTCAAGTCGGTGAGCACGACATCAAAGTGCGAATGCTCGAGCTCTGCAAGCGCACGAATGCCGGTGTCGGCTGAGCGAACCTCATACCCCTCGAGAACCAAGAAATCGCAAAGCACATCGCGGATGAATTTCTCGTCGTCCACAACGAGGACACGCGCTTGAGGAGGCGAAAGCGTGATCATAATGAATTAGGAATAAACCTAACACAGAGTGCTGTGGAGCCTGTAGCGGGGATTAGGCAGCACTTCCGGGGCCTACAATCGCACCCGATCGTTCTGCTTGATTCAGAGCATGGTGCGTGCGCAATGTCGCGCGCTCATCGATGAACCAACCCCCACTCCCCGCCCTCCCTTCGCTTTCAGCTCCTGCGCTCACGCTTGCAGATCTTTATGGTGTGCGTAGTGCGGGCGTAAGGGCAGGAATCAAGGCCAGAGGTCGCACCGACATCGGGCTCATCGCATTCGAACGCGCCGTTGCGGTAGCCGGAATCTTTACCCAAAACAAATTCGCTGCCGCTCCCGTTCTCGTCTCGCGCGAACATCTCAAACAGAGTGCAGGATGGGTTCGCGCCATCGTCGTCAGCAGCGGCAATGCCAATGCGTGCACTGGCCATCAAGGCATTGTCGATGCGCGAGCTATGTGCGCCCGCGTCGCGCAACTTTTGGGGTGTTCGCCTCACGAAGTGCTCGTCTGCAGCACGGGCATGATTGGCCCGACTTTGCCGATGGAGAAGGTGCTTGCAGGCATTGATGCAGCCCACACCCAACTTGCGCATGGGGCCGATGCAGGGGCCGCATTCCTAGACGCCATTCAGACCACCGATGCATACCCAAAAGCCATTAGCTCCGACGCGCTTGCCAAGGTTCGCGTGGCTGGAGTGTGCAAGGGCGCGGGCATGATTCATCCGAACATGGCCACGATGCTAGCGTTTTGCGGGGTTGATGCGGACGTCAGTCCGCAGGCGCTTGATGGCCTACTTCGAGACATTGCGCGTAGCAGTTTCAACGCCGTGCATGTGGACACGCACGCAAGCACCAACGACACCTTTCTGCTGTTTGCAACAGGTGCGTCTTGCACACAAGATCCTCGTGCCGAAGTCGAACGCGTGGCTCGTGCGCTCTCATGGCTCATCGCACGCGACGGAGAGGGCGCGACAGCCGTGACCACCGTACGTGTCACCGGCGCCGCAAACGACGCGGCAGCGCGTCGGATTGCAGACCTGGTCGTTTCCAGCGCCTTGGTGCGTACTGCACTCTATGGGAAAGATCCCAATTGGGGACGCTTTGTGAGCCAAGTGGGCAACTCACCCGATTTGCTTCATGCAGACCGCGTTTCGTGCAAGATACAAGGAGTAACCGTGTTCGCACAAGGCGAGCCCAAAGCCTTCGACCGCGCCGCAGTGTGCAAAGCGATGGACAGTGAAGACATTGCTCTCGATATTTTGCTCGATGATGGCCCAGGTGAGGGCGTGGTCTACACGAGCGATCTTGGCTATCGATACATCGAAGTGAATGCAGAATACACGACGTGAATCTCGCTGCGGTCTGGAGGTCCTTTGCCTTGGGCTCAGGATGACGGCACGGTGCAGCTTCGGCTCAGGATGACGGGGTGAGGTACGCATCAGAGGTGGGGCAAAGCCTGTCGACCAAAAAAGATGCCACATCACCAGGCTTGGTTCCAGGGCCAAACCCGGCATCAAACCCGAGCTCCAACGCCAGCTTGTGATCGATCCTGGGGCCGCCAAGCAGCAGCACTGTGCTGTCTCTAAAGCCTTGCGCCTTGGCCATCTCGACAAATGCGGCGGCGTTCTCTTTGTGGCAGTTTCGCTGCGTGATGATCTGGCTGATAAGAATGGCATCTGCACGCAACGCAAGCGCGCGCTCAGCCAGTTGTTCGTTCTCAACCTGCGACCCCAAGTTGTAAGACTCGAAGCACTTATAGCTCTCGAGGCCCTTGTCGCCAGCGTAGCCCTTGTAGTTGAGGATGGCATCGATGCCGACCGTGTGCGCATCGCTTCCCGTGCAGGCGCCCACCACGACGATGGGGCGACCGCGCACCTCTTTCACCCGGCCGTACATCTCGTCGCGGGTCATGGTCACCGTGGTAACCTCGGGCACCTCAATGTTGCTGGCATCGATCGTGTGGGCGCTATGGCCATAGACGACGAAGTACGAGAAACCCTTGGCGCACTCCTCCATCGTGGCCACCAACGGGTCGGCAAGGCCGTGCATTGCCGCATACAGTTTGGCCACCTCGCGCGCTTTCACAGACGGCGGAATCTCAAGGGTGAAACTCATCTGTACCATGCCATCGCCGCGGCGGTCGCCGTAGGCTTTGAGTAGCTGTGTGCCCATGCCGGTACCCGAGCTTTGCATCTCGCTCATGGCGAAACCTCCATCGCTGCAAGCAGAGGGTTCATATAGTTGGACGCGCGAACGGCCACGCCCTTAAACCCCTTGCCGCCTTCGCGCGAACGCTTCACGTCGGCAAACTCTCCTCGCGCGATCGCGGCCCAGATTCCGTCGCGCTCTACGGCTTCCAATTGTACGACCGCCTCGTCAAGGACCTGACGCGCGCGGTTGGCCACGATGCCCTCGTCCTTAAAAGAGATCTCGTCTCCCAAGTTTTTGCACGCAGAGTACACGTACTTTGTGGCCTTCAGAGAGAGGTAGCGATCCATCAGCATAGGGTTGTGAATCGCCTCGCTGAACATGCCCAAGAGCTCGATGGATTGATTGGTCGCAATGCCCACCAAATTGAAGAGTGCATCATGCACATGACTCTGGAACACATCCCCTGTCTTGAACTTGGTTGGCGGCATCCACTTGATAGGGTGACGATCAAAGATCTGCCTCACCAATTGCGCCTGCGAAAACTCGAGCAAGAAGCTGTTTTCGAGCCACGGATTGATCTCGTAGGCGTGACCGAGGCCCATTTTCTCCTCAGCCACGCCGGCATTTTTGGCAAAGGCTTCGTTGATGAACTGGCTGGCGAGTACGGTGTGCGCCTTTTCGACCGCATCGGCTGTGGTGAGGTAATTGTCCTCGCCCGTGTTGATGATGATGCCGGCGCGCGCGATAAAGCGGCGCGCAACATATTGGTCGATAAAGTTGCGGCAGGGATTGATGTCTCGAAAGAGGATTCCGTACATGGCGTCGTTGAGCAACATGTCTAGTTGCTCAACGGCCGCCATCCACGCGATCTCCGCCATGCACAGGCCTGATGAGTAATTGGTCTGCTGCACATAGCGACCATATTCTTGCGCGGCCTCGAACGTGGCTTTGCGCACAATCTTGAAGTTTTCTTGCGTTGCAAAGGTGCCGCCAAACCCCTCCGTGGTCGCGCCATGAGGCACAAAGTCCAACAGCGATTGCGCCGTTGCCCGAATCACGGCCACCACATCGGCGCCTGCAAAAGCGGCTGCCTTGGCCTGCAATGCATCGTCATAGATATTGCCGGTAGCGACGATGACATACTTGTGGGGCGCAG
>JAYWGD010000259.1:0-2139 GCA_043778435.1 Myxococcales bacterium
CACTTGCTGTGTCCTACACGCATCCCTACGCGGGGCCGCTCGTGTGGCCGGAGCTTGGTGTGTCACTGGCGCAGCGGGGCCTAGCGGGTGTCGCCATGCCTCTTACGGACAATGTGGTGGGGGCCAGTGGCGCCTACACGGGCGCCATCGAGCCCCTGGTGCCCGTGCCAGGCAAAGATCCGCACCAAATTGTGTTCGCAAGCCCACAGCTGCAGCATCAGCTGGCGTGCTTCTTTTATACGCATGTACGTTCTGGCAAAGCCACCTTGCTCGCGCTTGACGATACCCGCGCGCGCTGCGGCCTCTAAGCCCTTACGGAGCCACCCATGCCCAAAGCATTGCCACTCGAAACCACGGCCGTGAAATCGTCGAGCACGAGCACCAAACGCGCCAAACGCGCCAAGCCCGCACCCAAGAAGGCGGCGGCGGTCGCTTTTGAGGGCTTTGCCGACAGCAAGGCGCGGTTCTTTCACGAGCTGGCCGAGAACCAAGATCGCGACTGGTTTGCGGCGCACAAAGCCGAGTTCGAGGAGGGCTGGAACAAGCCCATGGCGCAGCTCTTGCACGAGGTGGGCGCAAAAGTGGATGCGGCGTTTCCCGATTGCGACTTGGGCGCGCCCAAGGTGTTTCGTATCTACCGCGACGTGCGCTTTGGCAAAGACAAAAGCCCTTACAAGACGCACACCGGCGGGCTCATCATGGCGCGTTCGCGGCGCGCTGAATCGGTGACCGAAGTGCCGATTGCATTGTACATCCAAGTCGGCACCGAGACCTTTGCAGCCGCCGGGCAATACATGATGACGCCCGACTCGCTCTCCAAATTTCGCGCCGCCGTGGTGGACCCAAAGCGCGGCGCAGAGCTTGTAAAATTGCTCGCCAAGTTGGTCGAGAAGGGCTTCGAGCCCGGCGCCTACGCCATGATGGCCAACGTGCCGCGCGGCTTTGAAGCGGGCCACCCACGCGCCGATTTGCTCAAGCACAAAGGGCTTATCGTACGCTTTCCGCCGGTGCCCGCCGCGCTGCTCAACAAGCCCGATCTCTCGGCCTGGATCGCGGAGCACGTGAAGCACGCCGCACCGCTCGTGCGTTGGCTGGTGTTCGCCACGGCGTAGGGCGTTCTGGCTCACGAAGGTAGTGGCGGTGCGGAGGCCGCTCGTTTAGGCTTTTGCCCGATGAGACACGCCATTCGACCTGTGTACTTGGCCGCCGTGCTGGTGCTTCCCGGGTGCGCGGCATGGTTGCTAGGCGTGGATGACAGCGCTCCAGCAGCGCCAAGCGCACCCGACACGGGGGCGGTGCTCGCCGCCGATGCGGGCCCCACCGTCGTGCCTGTAGACCCGCAGGGCGCATGCGAAGCGGGGCGCAAGAAGTGCGGCGCGCAGTGTGTATTCTACAGCGACCCAAACTTTGGCTGCAGCAACGCCGACTGCGCACCTTGCAGCTACGCCAACGCGGGCGCCAAGTGCGGTGCCAAAGGCCAGTGTGCGCTGGAGTCTTGCGACATCACACACAAGAATTGCGACACGCGCAGCGACAATGGCTGCGAGTCGGCAAGTGCCTCTGACCCAGCAAATTGCGGCGTGTGCGGCAAAGCATGCGCCGGCGGCGAGGTCTGCTCATTCGGCACCTGCAGTCTCAACTGCGCCGGCGCGCTCACCAAGTGCGGCAGCGCGTGCGTGGACATCACGCGCGATCTGGCTCACTGCGGCGCATGCGACAACGCGGCATGCATCGCGCCCGCCACGGGCACGGGCACGGTTGCATGCGAGGCATCGGCCTGCAAAACCACATGCGCCAATGGCTATCGCTTGGCGGCAGACAATCGCAGCTGCGAGCTCATTGCCGTGGCGTGTGTTGCACCCTCGATGATGGCCGGAGGCGTATGCGGTACGTGGCGCGCGGTGGCGTCAGGGAGCACTGCACGCTTGCTGGGCGGTTGGAGCGCATCGCCGACTGCTGCATGGGCTGTGGGAGATCTGATCGACCAAACGGGCTCAGCGCGAAATGGTAGGGTACTCCGCGGGGACGGCGCCGCTTGGTCCTCGGTGCTTATGCCTACGGAGTCGTTGTTCGCGGTATGGGGAAGCTCGTCTACCGACGTTTGGGTCACGGGTGACTCGAAAAAAGTATGGCGTTGGG
>JAYWGD010000260.1:0-5935 GCA_043778435.1 Myxococcales bacterium
CGCGCTACCGCCCCACGCCACCTTCCTTCAGGGAGACGCGTTGAGCTTGGACAACGCTGAGCTCGCATTGCACGCACCCTACGATGTGGTGCTCTCCGATATGGCGCCGAACACCACCGGATCGCGCTTGGGTGACCAGACCCGATGCTTCGAGCTATTTATGCGTGCGCTTGCGGTGGCAGACGTGATGCTCAAACCGGGCGGCAGCTTTGTAGGCAAGATATTTATGGGCGAAGACTTTCCGCTGGCAAAAAAAGAGGTCAAACGCCTCTTCACCGAAGAGCGAACCATGCGCCCAGACAGCACACGCACCGTGAGTTACGAGGTGTTTTTGGTGGGCCTCAACAAGAAGGCCTGAGCCGCATCAAGCCGGCTTGAAGTCGGCGTAGGTGCGGGCCAATCCCTCTTCAACCAACACCTTGGGCTCGTAACCCAAAAGCTCTCGCGCAGCTTCGATGTCGGCGAGCGAATCGCGAATGTCGCCCGCGCGAGGGTCCAAGTAGTTTGCAGCCAGAGGTTTTCCCGAAACTTTGGCGATCAATTGCAACAATTGGTTGAGCGAAATACGCTCGCCGCAGGCCACATTCACAACTTGACCGCTAAGCTTTTTGTTGGTGTTTAAGCCCAAAAGATTGGCCGAGACGGTGTTGTCGATAAAGCAAAAGTCGCGCGTCTGCTCTCCGTCGCCGAAGATGCCAGGGCGCTCGCCACGCATGGCGGCAGACATAAAGTTCGGGATGACTGCGGCGTACTGGCTTGTGGGATCTTGGCGTGGGCCAAACACGTTGAAGTAGCGAAGCGCCAAAGTCTCGATGCCATACAGCTTGGCGAACACCCTGAGCAGCTGCTCGCCTGCGATTTTAGACACTGCATAGGGCGAAAGAGGATCGGGCTGCATCGACTCGACCTTAGGAAGCACCGCCGTGTCGCCATAAGCTGACGAACTTGCGGCAAAAAGCACGCGCTTCACGCCGGCAAGGCGTGCTGCATCGAGCACCACGGTGGTGCCTTGCACGTTGACGCGCATGCTGGTCTGCGGATCGGTGACGGAGCGTGACACACTGGGGAGCGCCGCTTCGTGGAGCACGGCGTCGACCCCCACCATTGCGCGGCTCATCAACTCTCCGTCACAGATGTCACCCTCGAACAGTTCGACCTTGCCAGGCAAAGACTCGAGATTGCTGCGGCGCCCAGTGGAGAAGTCGTCGACAATGCGTACGCGATCGCCGGCACTCAGGAGCGCGTGCGCAATGGAGGAGCCGATAAAGCCTGCTCCGCCGGTGACAAGGTAAATAGCCATTGCGCCTCATGTTTTAGCCCAAGTGAAGACTATTTGGGTGTCTCAAATGTGAAGCCTGACGAATGGGGGGCGAGATGATAGGGATCATGCGTGTGATGCGCATCGTCCACGCCGCGGATCTCCATATCGACAGCCCCATGCGGGGCCTGGCGCGCGACGTGAGCACAGCTCAAGATGCTCAAACAGCGCTCCGCTGTGCAACCCGGCGCGCATTTGCAAACTTGGTGGACAAATGCATCGAGATACGTGCCGATGTGCTTGTCATTGCGGGCGACTTGTTCGACGGCAACTGGAACGACAACGGCACCGGATCGTTCTTCGTGACCGAGGTGGCACGCTTGGCGGAGAGCGGCACGAGAGTGATCTTCGCACGAGGGAATCACGACGCAACCAGTGAAATCACACGTCAAATGCGGATGCCGCCGCGCGTTCATGAACTGTCGACGGCCGCAGTATCGTCGATTCGTTTCGACGACTTGGGGCTGCGTGTTGTGGGGCGCGGCTTTCCCGAGCGCGCGGTACGAGACGACTATGTGCGCCAGTTTCCCAAACGAGACGGAGGCGACTTTCACTTGGGTGTACTGCACACCAATGTGGGCGATGCTCCCGGACACGGCAACTATGCCCCTTCCGACCTCAGCAGCTTGTGTGCTCTTGAGTATGACTACATGGCGCTCGGCCACGTGCACGCTCACGCCATTCTTTCTGATGCGCCATGGGTCGCGTATTCGGGAAATCTTCAGGGCCGACACATCAAGGAAACGGGCTCCAAAGGTGCGCTGCGTTTCGATGTGGAGCACGGGCGCGTTTCGCACGTGGAGCGGCTGATTGTGGATGTACTTCGGTGGGCAAACCTCGAAGTTTCTGTCGACGACGCCAGCACCGTCGACGATGTACACGAGCTTATTGAGCAAGCGCTAAAACGCGCCTGTATTGCCGCTGAGGGGCGCCCTGTCGCGTGCAGAGTACACGTGGTTGGCGCCACTGAGCTGCACGACAAACTCGTAGCAAAGTCCGGTGCACTCAATGAAGACGCGCGTTCCAGCGCGCTGCGTATTGGGGCAACCGGCACTTGGGTGCAGTCCGTGCAGATTGCAACGACACGGCCACTCTCTCTGAGCGCAACCACTGCGCTGGAGAGCGAACTCGTCAATGTGCTGCAAAGCCCGTCTTTTGCTCAAGATCTTGAGACTTCGTTTGCTTCGCTTCGCCGGGCTCTTCCGAACGAGCAGCTACGAGAGTGCTTGGACAATCTGACGAAATCAGCGCCCGACGAAGCGGCTCAACTACTGCGTGCGTTGCTGGCAGGCGAGGCGCTTTCATGAGGCTTCACGCGCTGGAACTCGTGCGCTTTGGCGCTATGCAGAATGTGGTGCTCCGGCTCGCGAGAGACAAGCCGTTTCATCTGGCTTACGCGCCCAACGAGGCCGGAAAAAGCACGCTGCGGCGCGGCCTTCTGGCGCTCCTTTTCGGGATCTCGAATCAGGACGGAGACGCCGCGGTGTTTCATGGTGACACCAAAGTCGCAGGACACTTTGAGACCGCGACGGGCATCGTGCGACTCACGCGACACAAGCGCCTCAAATCTCCACTGGTCACCAATGACCAAGGAGACAGCTACGACGGCACCATGGAGCAGCTGCAACTGGGCTGGAGCCGTGAGGCCTATGAGCGGGCGTTCGCTCTCGATCATCATGGTTTGAGGGCCTTTTCCGTCGCACTCCGTGATGGAGGCCCATTGGCCGCATTTGCCGCGAGCGAGCTTGGGGGCATCGATGTCGGCGCCCTGCAAAGATCGCTCGAGGAGGCCGCCACAAACCTTGCGACCGATGTGGCGACGCGCAGCAAGAAGAAGGAAATCGCCCTGGCACTGGAGGAACTCAAGCGTCTGGATGCAGAGCTCGCCACCTCGGTGGTTTCGCCGCTCGCTGTCGCAAGTGCACGCGATGCAGTGGCGCAATCTGAAGCTGCACTGGAGCGGTGTCGTACAGAGGAACGCGCGGCCGAGCACGCGGTCTGGCGCGCAGAGCAACGTGCGCAGTTGTCGCAAGAGGCAGAGAGCCTGCAGACTGCACGTACCAATCAACGGGTTTTGGCGCCGCTCCAGCCTGTCTCCGAGGAGGCACTGGCAGAGGCACGCGCGCTTGAAGAGAGAGCACTCCGCGTGGAGCAGGATTTCGCAAGACTGCAGGCAGAGTGCATTCAAATTGAATCGACGATTCGCACGCAATCACACAGCGAGGAAGAGACACGCGCGGCACGTGCACTGCTCACGCAGCATCGCGTGATCGAGTCACTCATTCACAAGGCAGACGAACTTTCTGACCTGCAGAGCAACTTGCGAGAATGCACGCTTGCAGAAGAAGAGGCGCATCGTCAGGTCTTGCAGTTGGGGATCCACGATCCGATTCCTCTTTCGGAAGCATGGATTCTACACCTAGGCCAATGGCGTGACGCGGCCCAACGCCAAGAACAACATCGCAGCGACACGGCCATCATCGACCCCTCAGCACGCGTTTACACCGACGAAGATTTGGATACACTCGAGCGTGCCCTTGCTCTTGCCGAGATGCGCGCCGCGCCCGATGCATTGCGAACACTTGAAGAGCGCTGCATCCGTGCCGAGAAGGAACGCGATGATCTGGCGAGTGCATGGTCGCCGGAGCGGATGTCATTGGACTTGCCGCAAGCAAGGCTCGCGCGCGACAAGGACATTCGCGCACATTGGAAGGCGGGCATTGCGGCCGAGCCCAAGGTGCTCGAGCAATGGCTCGTATCGGCAGCGACGCTTGATGAACAGACCGATGCCTTGCTCTTGGAGACAGCTCATGGTGCGCGACATGTCGAGGCTGTACGCGCTGCGACGCTGTCGGCATTGCGCGTGAGAAGCGAGCTCGACGTTGTACGTGAACTTGCAGCCGCTGCCATTTTGGGACTTCAGGAGACATTGCGTTCACTGGGCGTGATGGCTCCCAAAGCCCGCGAACTTTGTATCCGAAAAGCGCGAGAGGCAACGGAACGCCTAAGGCGAGCGTTAGCGAAACTGCATGAAGAAGAACGACGTGCAGAAGCGTGGCAGGCCAAGGATCACGAGCTTCGCGCGCAACTGCAACGCCTGGACCAGGCAGCGCTTCGAACGTGGGGCATCATGCTAGGGGAGCAGCATTATGGCATTGCAGAACGCGTTGCAAGTTGCTGCCAGACATACATGCATGCCGCACATATGCGATCGCGTGTCGCAAGTGACGTGGCCAAAGCGTATGCGGATTTGAGCACCCAAGCTCAGGCCTTTCCAAAGCTTGAACTCCGTGTTGAGATCGACGGAAAAATCTACACGAGGCAGCTTGTAGACATGCAATTTGAAGCGCAAAAGCGAGTGATCGCCGCAGATGCTTACACCCAAGCCTTGAACACGCAACAGGCGCTGGCGCGTGCACGCGACGAGGCCGAGCTTGAAGCCGGGCGCGCTCGTGCGGCGTGCAGAGACATGCTCGCCACGTGCGTCGCAGCGGACATTCAAGCGCTCGTCGCGATGCGCGCGCGCACGCAAGACGACGCCGAGCGACGAATGCACATTGCTCAGTTGGAGGCGGCAATCACTGCGGGCGCCGCGCGTATCGGGCTCTCGACCGAGGATGCATTTGCGCCGAGCGCGCATGTATACGAAGCCATGGCAGATGCCGGGCGTCTGCGTGATGCGGCTCATGCAGCGAGTCACGCTGTTGGGCTTCGTCTTCAGTCGCAACAACGCGTGTTTGAACAACTCACGCAACAAAGCACCCATGCCATCGAGATCTCTGAGCAACGTGCTGCAACGCTCGCTCTCATCGAAGACAAGCTTGGCCGCTACATAAAGCTTCGCGCGACCAGCGCGCTGCTCAAAGCCACCCTGCTGAGACACCGGGACGCGCAACTTGGCCCGCTGCTTGAGGGAACATCGCGGTACCTTCAGCTGCTCACCGACGGCGCCTACAATCACGTGACACTGGACGAACACAACGACACGCCCACGCTGCTCATTCGAACGGGAACGGGACGGCCGCGCGGTGTAGACGAATTGAGTGACGGGACCCGCGATCAGCTCGGTCTTGCGGCACGCTTGGCGTATGAAGAATTGCACCCATCAACCGGTGCTTGGCCGCTTTTGCTAGACGATATTTTGGTCCACTTTGACGATAAGCGCGCGGCCAATGCGCTGCGTGCACTAGCTGTATTTTGCAAACATCGGCCAATCCTATTGCTGACCCACCACGCCCACGTGCTGTCTCTCGCAAGGCAACACGTACCAAGCGAATGGCTCGATGTAACCGCGTTCGAGACAGTCTAGGCCAGGCTACTTTGCGGCGGGCGGATAGGCCACGCCTTGCCACTGACTGCCGACAGGCTGAGGCTCCGAGGTCACACAACCTTGAAACAAGCAGTAGCCGCCCACTGCGGCGCCACCAGCCACCACCACACCACCGCCGACCCAAACCCACCAGGGCAAACCGGTGCCTTCGAGCTTGCTAACTTCGACCGTGCGTGTGGTACCGTCTTTGAGATCGACAAGCGCTTCGTAGGGTTTTTTGCTGTCCTGCACGCAGCGAACCTTGTGGCTACCAACCGGCACGCGGCCTGCCCAGGAGCCTACACCCA
>JAYWGD010000261.1:0-5926 GCA_043778435.1 Myxococcales bacterium
CCGAAACCTGGAGCCTCCGCCGCGGGCGTCGCCCCGAGCGCCACGCGCGATCTGTCGCATGGAGGCACAACTCACCGCACTTCACGCGCTCAGTGCAGAGCTGGAACGCGGTACGTCGTGCGCCCTTCAGAACGAAATTTAGGCGCTGGGCGCTTGCATCGTGAGCGCCCCCAAGTAGTCTTTCTTGCCAACCACGACACCCGCGTGACGGAGGATCGCGTACGCGTGCGAGACGTGAAAATAGAGATTTGGGATAGCGTGCTCGAGCAGGTAATTGGCTCCTGTCATGGTCTTTCCCTCCCAGCGCGGCTGCGTGATGAGGCGGGTCTCGGCATCCGCGAAGTCCTCGGCCTTGAACGCCGAGAGATAGGAAACGACCGATGCCACGCGGGCGCGCAATTCAGCAAGCGTGGCTTCAGTGTCTGCATGCACGGGCGCATCTTTTCCGCTCAAGCGCGAGGCCGCCAGTTTGGCCGTATCGCATGCAATCTGAACCTGTCGTGCAAAGGCAAACTGATCGGGCGCAAGTCGTAGGCCCATGTAAACCGACGTGTCGAAAGATTTGGCCTTGGCGTGCGCTTCCGCCGCGTCAAACATGACATCAAACTGCGAAAGCGTCTTTTTCAGTTGGAAGATGAGTTGGAAATACATGGAAGCACCATAGCCCCCTGCGGCGCTCATTCAAGCAAACATCCAGATTTGTGGCGTCTAGGTGTAACCTTTTGGAGGCCGCTACTGTCTGCTGCAGTATCGGCACCAAACAAGCCGAACCCAAGGAGAGACCATGAGCAACAAAACCCCATGCAAGTGTGGCACCGATTGCCAGTGCGGATCCGATTGCAAATGCACTGAGGCGTGCAAATGTGGCACCGATTGCAAATGCGGTCCCGACTGCAAATGCGGCCCTGGCTGCTGTGATGCCGCTCGAAGAAATGCCTGAGCCTACGATGCATCCGCTGCCTCCAACAGCCGAAGAATCGGACGCGCTGGCCTCCCTCGTGGGGCAGCGGGCTGAGTACCTTCGCTTTGTGCGGCGGCGGATGCAGAACGACTCCGACGCTGAGGATGTGTTGCAGCACGCCTTGCTGACTGCATCACTCAAGCTGCATACGTTGCATGACGCCGACACGCTCAGAGCATGGTTTTTCCGTGTCCTACGGCGCGCGGTTTACGACCATCGTGTGGCTGAATCACGACGGGAGACCGGTGTCGCTAAACTTGCACGCGAAGTGTCGGGGACCACCAACAAAGACGCGGCCGTGTGTGGCTGCAGCTTGGGGCTACTCGGCAAGTTGGGCCGCGACTATGCCGAAGTCCTACAGCGAATCGATATCGACGAAGAGAACATTGCTCAGGTTGCCGCGGAGCTGTCCCTCACGCCAAACAACACCAAGGTGCGGCTGCACCGCGCTCGCAAGGCGCTCAGAGTGGCGCTCAAAGCGTGCTGCGGCGCTGATACCCTACGGTCACTCAACGCTTGCAGCTGCTAGGGCTGCGGCCTCAGAGTGCGCGATGGAACGCGTGATGCGCACCATCATAAACACCGAGATCGCCACCGTACAGCACATCACGTAGCCCACACGCTCGACGTGCAACAGCGACTCGTCGGGTGCTTTGGTCACCAAATAGCCGGCCACAAGTGCAGCAACACCGCCCGCCATTTGCTGAAGCGAGGCGGTGATTGCCATGAACGCGCCACGGCTTTGCGGCGTAGGGATGGCTGACATCAGCGCCTGCGATGGGATCATGCGCGAGAAAATCCCCACAAAGAGGACCACATTGGCCAGCATCACTATCGGGAGCGGCGTCACCCCCAAATGCGTGTAGATGACAACCATGATGGCCGCAAGCACGGACCCGAAGACGAGTACAGGGAGCTTGCCAAAGCTGTCGGCAGCGCGACCCACAATCGGCCCCGAAACGATGGCCGCGACGCCCGTGACGAGATAGATTTTGAAGAGCTGGTCCGACGGGATGCCCATGTTGTGTACCGTGAATGCGCTCGTGAATGGCATCAACATGTAGCCGCCGATAGCGAGCAAGCTTGTGGTGGCAAAGGCCGCCGCATAGCGAGGAACGGTGACCGTGTTCACCAGGTGCTCGAAAGCATCTTCTTTGTTTTTGCCGACGTGTTCGTTGATGGGCCGAAGCTTGGCCATCACGACAAAGCCCACCGCAACACTCACGGCCACGATCATCTGAAACGGTGCGTGCCAGCCATAGTGGTTGGAGAGATACAATCCCAGAGGGAGCCCCAAGATCTGGCTCGCACCGAATGCCGTTTGGACCACGCCCATCACCCGTCCGCGCATCTGCAGCGGGAACAGATCGGTCGCGATGGCAAGCACGATAGACCCGATGACGCCGCCAAAAAGACCCGTGACCATGCGGGCGAAGAGTAAGAATTCGTAGCTGCTGGCGATGCCGCAAAGCAGGGTCCCCAGCACGAATCCTGCATAGAAGAACATCAACATGCGCTTGCGATCGAAGCGATCTGCGAAGCCGGCCGCGAGGATGCCTGAGAGCCCTGCGCTGAACGCGTAGACCGACACCACCAGACCAAACTGCTTCGGACTGATCTGCAGCGCCGGCATGAGCACCGCCCCCAAGGGCGACAAGATCATGAAGTCCAGCACGATTGTAAACTGCATGAATGCGAGGATCGCAACCACGAGCTTTTGATAGCTGCTGAATGGCTGCGATCCTGCAGAGCTTTTGGTTGAAGACGCCATCCGGCAGAGCTACTAACATCATCTCGATCGCCGAGAGCAGTTCGTGCATCAAGAATTCTTCCGATCAACTCCCGTGCCGCAATACCCCTTTGTGACGGTTTACCTTGGCCCTACCCCGCACCGCCGACATTGAGACTGCTCTTGCGCAAGCTTGCGCCGAGGTCGGCCTGCAAAGCTACTATCTTGATTGCGTGCGGCCGCTTCTGGGCGTGCCCGAATCGCAGTGGCCCGCGTGTTGCGGTGGGGGTTGCGAGCCCTGCGCGCAAACGTTGTGCGCCGTGGCCGCCCAAGTGCACAAGACACTGGGCCTCACCACGGACGAAGCTTAGCTCAGCGCAGGAGCGACCCATTCGCGCTCCAGCACGTCTAGAGACACTGGCGCCGATCGAAGCGATGCGTCGAGCATCCGAACAGAAGCATCCGCGCCCAAGGCATGCGAGGCGTAAGCGCGTGCATACAGCACCCAATTGCTCAGCTCATAACGGTGCAGCAGAGGACCAAAAGAATGAGCGTCGGCCTGCTGCAGCACAAGCAGCGCGTCGCTCGCCGACGGGCATGCGAGCAGTGCGCAACTGGTGTCAAACAGCAAGGCGCGCAAAGACTCAAATGCGGCGTCCGGGTCCGCTACAATGGTTGCAAGCAGCGCATCGAACCCGTCGGCGGAAAGGCCCGCGGCATCACACGCATCGCTCATGGCTGGCACCTGAGATGACAGAAAGGACGATCGCGGCGCGTGTCCAAGCAAGCGCCCGACCAAGTACACATCAAACGCGCTGGCAATGGCCTCACCAAAAAACAAGGCTTCGGCCGATGCTCTCCCACCACTCGTCACAAGCGCCTGATTCGCCAGGTGATGCCACGCCACATGCATCACGACATCGGCGTCGATACGAGCCTCGGTGAGCACGTCTCCCCCCTCAGAAGCTCCCCAGAAAGTTAGATTTAGCAGTAGCGCGTGATCCCATCGGCCCCGCAAATGCGCTGGCAGAATACGAAACATGTACTCCGCAGACAACAGCACCCTCTTCAGTTCTGCGTAGAGACCCACATGCTTAAACGACGACTCATCGTCAATTCGAAGATTGCTCAGTGATTGGCGAAGAAAGTTCTGGGCCGGGGGCATCATTTGCGTTCACGTACCATGGCCAGCGCATCGTTGGGGGAGATGAGGCTTGCTGTTCGCGCGCCACTCTGCGAAGCACGCCCCCATGACTGAGCCCCCGAGCACCTATCTTGCGCCGAAGCTTGCGCTGTCTCGCGCGGCCCTTCGCCCCAAAAAGAGCTTCGGCCAGAATTTTCTTCTCGCCGAAGATGTGCTTCGCGACATCGCACTTGCTGCAACCGATGGCCTCCCAGGCGCAACCATCGTCGAGCTGGGTGCAGGAACAGGAGCACTGACACAAGCATTGCTCAAACGCGGCGCCAAGGTGGTCGCGGTGGAGCGTGATCGGGATTTGCTTCCACTTCTAGGAGCACAGTTTGAACACGAGATCATTGCTGGCCGTGTGCAGCTGGTGGAGGGCGACGCCCAAGAAGTGGATTCCGTGCAACTTGCAGGTTCCGGGCTGAAGATCCTGACTGGAAATTTGCCGTACCAAATCACTGGCAGCCTGATCGAGAAAGCGGTGCGAGAAGCCCCCGCTTGGTCACGTGCGGTGTTTATGGTGCAACTCGAAGTCGCCGATCGGATGGTCGCAGCACCCGACACGGAAGCTTACGGTGCGCTCTCGGTCTTTGTGCAAGCGGCCTATGCCGTCACGCGATTGCGTGTGGTTCCGCCGGCGTGTTTTCTTCCGCCGCCCAATGTCACAAGCGCCGTGATTGTACTGCGTCCGCATGCGGTGCCACGGGCACTAGAGACCGATATGTTTCGATCTTTGGTCAAACTTGCCTTTGGTCAGCGCCGAAAGACGCTTCGAAATGCATGGAAAAATGCTGGTGATTCAACGTCAGTGGCAAGCTCTGCCGAAACCGCGGGCATCTCACTCAATGCGCGAGGCGAAACGCTTAGCGTCGAGGACTTCGCACGCATGGCCACCGAGCTAAGCATTTGTGTGCACTCTGCACTCTCAGCCTAGCCGGTGTCTAACAAGCGCCGGAAACACGCGCCTAGGGTGCCGCTCCGCCCAGCGCATCGATTGCATCTTTGCGATCTGCGGAAGACTCGGGCGCGGTCGCCAGAAACTGTTTGAGGTAGTCGCTACCCTCTTTGCGCGCGCCGCTTTGCAGAAGCGACATGCCCAAACCAAAGAGTGCCTGCTCGTACCATACCGGCTTGGTGGTCTTCTTGGCGCTGCCCTGAACCGCCACCTTAAGGTGCTGGGCCGCCTCACCGGCTGCACCGTGATCCCGGTAGCTCTGCCCCAACTTGTACTGCCAAAAGAGATTGCCTGACGATGCGGCACTTGCCTTCATCCACTGCGCGTGGGCTTCAGCGCGTTGGTTCGTATCCTCTAGACACTCGGCCAGTGTGGCTACACCCGAGGGCAGTCCTGGCGAGATCTCCATAGCTCGTCTGACATCTTTGAGTGCATCCTGCACTGACCCAGATTTGCGCTCTACATTCGCGCGCTGCACGTAGCCTTCGGCGCTGGTCGCATCCATGCTGAGTGCACGTTCCACCGATTCGCGCGCGAGCCCAAGCTGAGGCGGAACCGACTCATTGGCAATCTGTGCCACCAACACCAAAAAGTCGGAACGACCCACATCAAGCTCCACCGCTCTACGCGCCAATGGCAAAGCATCGATCGCGCGCTCGGGCGCCATGGCCAACTTTACGCGCGCGAGCACTGCAAACGCTGCGGCATTGCCTGAGGTGGGTGTTGTGAGCTTCTCGAGATACGGGATCGCCTTCTCGGGTTTGCCTGATGCAAGATAGGCATCGGCCAAGCGCACGGGAATTTCCATGTCCGAAGGGCTTTTCTCAAGCGCGGCTGTATAGGCGGCGATGGCTTTCTCCGTCTCTCCGCTGTCCACAAAGAGACGCCCTTCTTCCACCGCAAGGCCGGGCGTCAGCGGGTCCAGGGCGCGGGCGCGATCCAACTCCGAGCGCGCACTCGTGAAGTTGCGCTGATGTCGATACATCGATGCAATCTTGAGATGCAATGGCGCGCAATCGACTTCCTTGTCGCCGCATGCGTCCACGCCCGTGGCGTACGCACTCACGGCGTTCTGGTAGTCCCCGCGAGAAAGCG
>JAYWGD010000262.1:0-2133 GCA_043778435.1 Myxococcales bacterium
CGAAGGCGCTCGCTCGCCCCTGCGCGCGCAGCCTCCTCCAGCAAGCGCCGCTTTAAGTGACTCGCCACAAACAGATTTGTGACGTGCACATGAGGGTCGCTGAGCAATGCTTCTACAAACGCCCAGTTTCGTGCCACATCAAACTTGCTACCATCACCGGAAACACCGGTCTTGTAGACGCGAGAAAATCCCGTCGCACCCATCATTTTGCCTCGCAAAGTGGTTCTATAGAACCCAACATCCGCGTCGCGTCCACTCTCATGAGAAGCGTGCCCGCCCACGTCGCCGCCTGATTTTCGAGACAAGCCTCCGATGCCCAACTGAGAGCCAGGAAACCGCTTCGCGACCTTGTCGGAAGCGCGCTCCAAAAGCGCAACCAAATCCGGATGCCCAAACACCACTCCCTGCGCGACGTAGCCAGGAAGCACGCGCAAACTTAAGGAGTTTTCCGGAGAAATACCTCCTTCCAAACGGCCTCGATTGGGCGAGCCCACGCTTTCAGAGGCTGCGGCCGATGAGGCCGCGCTAAGGGCTAGCAGGACACAAACAAGGTATGCGAATGTGCGCATGCGTGCATGACGCCGCAGCCGCGCCGAATGGTCAACTTCGCTGCGGTCCCACAAGAGCCGTATGGCCCCGAAACGGAATGCTTTGAGAACCGGGTGGGCAGAAATCCCATCTTGGACTAGCCTCTTCCGCCATGGATAAAATCTTCCCGAACGCCCGCGCGGCCTGCGCAGACATCCCAAACGGCGCGACCGTGCTGGCTGGTGGCTTTGGGCTCTGCGGCATCCCCGAGAACTGTGTGACGGCGCTACGCGAGCTAGGCTCGAAGGACCTCATCTTCGTATCCAACAACTGCGGTGTGGACGACTTTGGTCTTGGTATTTTGCTCGCCAACAAGCAGATCAAGAAAATGATCTCCAGCTATGTGGGCGAGAACAAAGAGTTCGAGCGCCAATATCTTTCGGGCGAGCTCGAAGTAGAGCTTTGTCCCCAAGGCACGCTCGCCGAACGCATTCGCGCAGGCGGCGCGGGCATACCTGCATTCTACACACCTACGGGGGTGGGCACGGCCGTAAGCGATGGCGGACTGCCGCTCAAGTACAATGCCGACAAGACCGTGGCGCTGTACTCGGACAAGAAGGAAGTGCGCGACTTTGACGGCCGCCCCTATGTGCTCGAGCGCGGCATCACCGGCGACTTCGCGGTCGTGAAAGCATGGAAAGGTGATGCGCACGGCAACCTCGTGTACCGCCACACGGCCATGAACTTTAATCCCATGATGGCCACCGCGGGCCGCATCACCATCGCCGAGGTAGAAGAGCTGGTGCCAGTAGGCACGCTTGCACCGGCCGAGATTCACACGCCAGGCATCTACGTGACGCGGGTGTTCCAAGGCACGGGTTACGAGAAGCGCATCGAGCGCCGCACGGTCACCAAGAAAGGCGAGGTCTGATTATGTCTCTGTCCCGCGAGCAAATTGCCATGGCCGCAGCGCGCGAACTGCGCGACGGCTACTATGTGAATCTGGGCATCGGCATGCCGACCTTGGTTGCAAACTACATTCCTGAAGGCGTGGGCGTTGTGCTTCAAAGCGAAAACGGCTTGCTGGGGATTGGCCCCTACCCGACCGAAGAAGCCATCGATGCCGACCTCATCAACGCCGGCAAAGAGACCGTGACAATGCGTGAGGGCGCTGCCATTTTCTCGAGCGCCGAAAGCTTCGCGATGATCCGCGGAGGCCACATCGATCTGGCCATTTTGGGGGCCATGCAAGTGAGCGCGAAAGGCGATCTGGCCAATTGGATGATCCCTGGCAAGATGGTGAAAGGCATGGGCGGCGCGATGGACTTGGTGGCACGCGCCAAGCGCGTGGTCGTGATTATGGAGCACAATGCCAAAGACGGCACGCCCAAGATTGTGTCCATGTGCGACTTGCCGCTCACAGGCTTGGGCGTCGTTCATCGCATCATCACAGAGCTTTGCGTGATCGATGTGACGGCCAAAGGCCTCGTCCTTGTGGAGCTCGCGCCAGGCGTAAGCAAAGAGGACATCACGGCCAAAGCCGCCAGCGGCGACATCACCATCGCCAGCGGTCTCGGTTCACTGCGGCTGGCCGCACCCGGCGGC
>JAYWGD010000263.1:0-2133 GCA_043778435.1 Myxococcales bacterium
GACGCGCATTGCCATCCTTCGAAAAAAAGCAGAGATCGACAAGCTTTTTGTGCCTGACGAGGTGGTCATATTTTTGGCGCAATCGGTGCGCCGCAGTGTGCGTGAACTCGAAGGTGCACTCATTCGGTTGTCGGCCAAATCAGGCTTGCTCGGCATCCCTCTCGATGTGAATTTTGCGCGTCAAGAGCTCGCCATGTCGGGGCAGTTGCGTACCCAGGAGACAAGCATCGAGGACATCCAGCGCGCGGCATGTCACCACTTTGCGTTGCGGTCGACGGACTTGGTTTCTAAGGACCGGCACAAGAGCGTGGCTTTTGCGCGTCATGTGGCCATGTACATTTGCAAACAGCGACTTCGTTCTAGTTTGCCCGAGATTGGCCGTGCGTTTGGTGGTCGCGATCACACGACGGTGCTTAGCGCGGTGCGCAAGGTCGAGAACCTCATCGAGAGCGATCCGCATGTGCGTGCCCATGTCGAAGCGGTGACACGAAAAATTTCTGGCGAGATGGAGTGAGCACGGGCTGCTTTGTTCTTCGGACAACGACACAAAAGCGGCAGACTGTTTTGGTCTGCCGCTTTTATCTTTCTGAGTGGAGAAAAGGGGGATCGAACCCCTGACCTCGGCATTGCGAACGCCGCGCTCTCCCAGCTGAGCTATTCCCCCAGAATGAGTACGAGCGATTGACTACTCGTGCGCGGGCTGGCCGGTCAAGCCCTTTGGAGCCTGCGTTTTAGTGACCCCAAGTGAACATGGCACGTAGCCCCAGCGCTTCTCGACTGGTGGCGCCATCAATCTCGGTGAGGTTCCACTCCTGCTTGTAAAATACACCTGTTGCCCAGTCGCGCGACCAAGACACATCCAGGCCGCCGGAAAGGCCGACCACCGCCTGCATCTTGCCGTGCCCTCCGACCAGATCTGCGCCCGCACTCGCGCCTACCCAGGGCACGTAGCGAAGCACATCAAGCACGTATGCGACGCCGACGCGCGCTCCGGTGCGAGGACCCACCTCTGTGGAATGCGTGAGGCCTCCCGAGAGACGCCATGTGTCGGTGAGATCTCGCATGTACTGCGCACCTATTTGTGTGTGCAGAGGGCTGTCCAGTTGTGCGGCTCCCTCGAGCACCCCATGACTTTGGCCTTCATAAGCCTGGGCCGTGCCGGCGCACAAGATGGCCGCACACAACGACGGGAACCGAAACTTCATGGGCGCCACGGTAGCAAACATTGCCCCACATGGCGCGGGGGGTACACTTGACTCAGAGATACTTCGATCCATGCTTCCACTCGCTCGCACCCGTACCGATTACCGAGTTCTTCGAGAACTTGGGTCTGGAGCCACGGCCACGGTGTACGAGGTGCAGGATTGCAGCACAGGCGTGCACTATGCACTTAAGCAAATGCGTTTTACTTCGCGTCACGAAGGCGGGGATGCAGGAGAGCGCTTTGCTGAAGAAGTTCTTCTTCTTGCGCGCATTTCTAGCCCTCACGTGGTGCGTTTGGTGGCGTTCGGCTTCGACAAGGGTCAGCCCTTTGTCGTGCTGGAGCTGCTCTCAGGAGAGCCGCTCTCCACCGTCCTGAAGCGAGAGAGAGCACCGCGTGTGGATTTGGCCAGATCCCGTATCTCAGATGCTCTTTTTGCCGTGCGGGATTGTCATGCCGCTGGGGTGGTGCATCGCGACATCAAGCCCGCCAACCTGCTCGTCACGCCTGATGGCCATCTCAAGGTGGTCGACTTTGGCGTCGCACGCTTTTTGGCACGGGCGCACGATGACAAATCCGCCAACGAGGTGGTGGGAAGCGTCTCCTACATGGCGCCGGAACAACTGAGCGAGCCTCTTAAAACAGCGGCACCCGCAGACATCTATGCAGTGGGGGTCACTGCGTTTCAGTGCATGTCAGGCGCTTTGCCCTTCGATGCCTCCACGACCGAAGCGATGATCGCTCAAAAACTTAAGCAACGCCCCAAACGCCTGTCCGACATCTCCGGCGCTCTCCACATCTATGCCTTCGATGCGTTCTTTGATCGCACGCTGGAACGATACCCCGAAGGAAGATTTCCGAGCGCAGCAGCGATGCTCAAAGCTTGGAATGCCTTGCCCTGGGATCAGATCGAGCCGCCGACGCAGGGTTCG
>JAYWGD010000264.1:0-2129 GCA_043778435.1 Myxococcales bacterium
GGCAAACGCCATCAAACGTTTCTGCTCCAAAGGACGATGCCGCCGATCTCACACAAAGAAATCCGGAAACAGATCGGCGCCTGGTACCATGCTGTAGCCTGACAGATCCGTGATGCCCACCGAGGCCAACACCTCGTCGTCGACGAAGAAGTTGCCGGTGCATTCTTTGCCCAGGCGGCTGAAGATCACGTGGGCCGCGTCGGCCAAGATGTCGGGCTTGCGGCTGCCGTTCATCACCGTGTCGCCGCCCAGCAAGTTCTGCACGGCAGCTGTGGCAATGACAGTACGCGGCCAAAGCGCGTTGACGCCAATGCCGCGCGCTTTGAACTCCTCAGCCATGCCAAGCACGCACATGCTCATGCCAAATTTGGCCATGGTGTAGGCCACATGCGGGCCGAACCATTTGGGCAGCATGTTGAGCGGCGGCGAGAGGTTGAGAATGTGCGGATTGGCCGCCTTCTCCAGGTACGGCAAGCACGCTTGCGAGCACACAAAGGTGCCGCGCGTGTTCACGCCATGCATCAGGTCGTAGCGCTTCATCGTGGTGCTGGGCGTGTCGGTGAGGCTGATGGCGCTGGCGTTGTTCACCAAGATGTCGATGCCGCCAAAGTGCGCGGCGCCCTGCTTCACGGCGGCAGCCACGGCCGCCTCGTCGCGAATGTCGACCATGAGCGGCAAGGCCTTGCCACCAGCAGCCTCTATCTCAGCGGCCGCAGTGTAGATGGTGCCTGGCAACTTGGGGTTGGGCTCAGAGGTCTTGGCGGCAATGATCACATTGGCGCCGTCGCGCGCTGCGCGTAGGCCAATGGCCAAACCAATGCCGCGGCTCGCGCCACTGATGAACAGGGTTTTTCCTTGTAGACTCATGGCGGCGGAGCTTACACCGAGAGCCTAGGTTTTGACGTGCGGATTCTGCTTCTCGTTTTCTTGTCGTTCGCGTTTCGCTGGCCCGTTCTGAGCCGCGCAGCCTCGCTGCATTCGGACGCTGCCATTGTGGGGCTGCAGACTCGGCACATGATGCAAGGCGAATGGGCGCCTTTTCTGCACGGCAGCGGGTACCAAAGTTCCACCGACGCAGTGCTGGCCATTCCGTGGTTTGCCTTGTTTGGGGCGGAGCCTTGGGTGCTGCTCGCAGCCACCTTGGCACTGCATGCACTCTACACACTCTGCATTGATGCCATCTTGAGGCATGTGGGGCTCGCTCCGTGGCGTGCGTTCGCGTTGTGTCTCGCGCTTGTCTTCACACCGCCCCCCATCCATACCTACGCACTCTACCCGCCGCGCCAAGCGGCCATCACCCTTGCAGGCCTAGCGATGCTCGCAGCCGTACGGGCGGTTGGCCCACGCATGGCCGCGCTCGCGTGCGCGGCTGCCGGCGCCGCGGTGTATGCCGACCCGTACGCGCAAGTGTTCTTACCTGGTGTTGCGATTCTGCTGCTCGCGAAACGAAGCGTGCACACCACACGCACATGGGGCGCCATCGTGGCAGGGTCATTCGCGGGTGCCGCACTTCCTTACTGGCTGCGTCATCGCAGCGACGCAAGCATAGGGCAGATGGCATTTGGGTTCGAACCCTGGCGTACAGAGCGCGCATGGCATATTTTGCGAAACGACGCTGCGGCGTGGATCACCTCGGCGCGCGCCTACGTGCCCGGCGTGTTCGAAGGGCACCACCCATGGCATGCGCCCACCTGGTTTAACGTTGTGCAGCGGCTTGGCGCAGCCACGTTGGTTCTTGGGGCAATGTCGGCTGGCGTGCTCGTGTTTCGCGCGTCGATTCGCTGGGAGACGCGCCTGGCCGGCATCGCGGGTCTCTCGGTCTGGGGGCTCACGCTGGGCGCATTCTTTGTCTCCGTAATGGTGATGGACTTGTACTCCACACGCTATCTTGCGGCTCTTGTTCTTACGGCGCCCTTGGCGCTGGCGCCTCTTGCATCGCTCCTGCCTTCGTCTCGCGCCTCACTGACCGCAGCCAGTGCATGGTGCACGTACCTTTGTGCAGCCGGGGTGTCCGGATGGCTCGGCTTTGCGCCGCTCACCGATGGTTGGCGGGTCACGGACCATGCATCGGGGACGGGGGTGGGCGAAGCGCAGCTCCTCGCCGCATGCAAAGAGCACGGTGTGCAGGC
>JAYWGD010000265.1:0-2129 GCA_043778435.1 Myxococcales bacterium
GCAGGCGTCCTGATTCTGTGTCGTGTGCCAAGTTGGCGAACAGTGTTATGCACGCAATTGAGTCATCGGTTTGGCACGTTGATTGCTACCAAGAACGAACCATGAAGCCACTCGCACGGATTGCTGTCTCCGCCCTTGCTGCCGTTGCATGTACCAGCACAAGCTTGTCCCCCGCCCAACCTGCGGAGACCATCGTCGCTTTGGATGGCGGCACCCGAGACGGCTCTCTCGGCGAAGGTCGCGCACCCGACAGCCGAGCGGATCCCCTCCGGTGCGACTTTGCCGAATGCCACATCGCTGACGAAACCAAGTGCGACGGCGATCAAGTCAGGGTCTGTACGTTCACAGAGGCAGGCTGCGGCGCGTGGGCCAATGGCGAGCTTTGCAGCGACAAGGGCAATGTATGCCGAAGCGCAAATTCCGTAAGCGCATGCGCAAGCCCGAGCGCGCAGCAAACGCAATGGCTCAGCAACATCAAGGACACCATTGCCCTCTTGGAGCGAGAGCTCGCGATCGCGCCTCAGCTAAAAACAGATACCGATGCACTCTACAAAAAAGTGGAACGACAACTTCTCAAGTCACCGGATGCGCTTCGATCGTTCTCAACAGCAATACGCACCGTGAGTCTCGCCTACCCCGATGGTCACCTCTTTCTTGGGCCAGAGAACAGCTGCGGCACATCCGCCAATCCCTATGGCAGCACCTCGGTGGTGGGCGCATGCGCCCAACCGTACGGCGCCCACGCCATCGTTACCCACGTCACATCGACCAACCCACTGGGTCTCACGCCTGGCGACCAAATCGTAGGCATCAATGGCAAGCGCAATGCCGACATGATGCGCGTCGCGCTCGAGCAACCCCTGTGCGCCAGCAGTTCGGCAAGCCTCAGCAACGCCCGCTACATCGCGGCTACTTCACTATTTGCTTTCGTACAGATGGGCACAAAAGTGGAAATACAACATCTGAACGGAAGCGTTGAGACAAAGACAATCTTAGAGCTATCGCCCATCATTTCCTGCCAAGACACCTACGGCAGAATCGGAAATTTTGCTGCACGCGGCGGGCTGCGCCCTGACGGCGTGGGCGTCATTCGGCTCGTGAGCTTGTACAAGCAGGCAGCCACGTTTGAGGAGGCAGACGCCCTGCTGCACGACGAAATCGATGCTGCATTCGCGATCGTTAAAAATGCACCCACACTTATCTGGGATCTGCGTGCAAACGCCGGAGGCTCAAGCCTTGTGGGACTGGAAATTGTCGCTGGTATGAACAGCGTTACGGCCGGAACTTCTGTCGCAGCCTACGACTACCGTACGCCCGGCACATCGACCTACGAGTCACCCTACGTCTATAAGATCCCAAGCTCGGTGCGATACCGATACACCGGCAAGGTCGCTGTGTTGATTGACGGCCTGACCACCAGCGCCGGCGACTACACCGCCCTCGCCGCCAAGCGCTTCGGTATCCCACTGGTCGGCGCACCCACCTCGGCCTCTTACGGCGGTGGCGTCTCGAATGTGTTGGTTGGGAGAGACCCCAGCGTCATTGCCGGCGTGAACCAATACCGAGGCCTGACAGTGCTCGGAGAAGCGATGGAGGGAAAGTCTGTGTTCCCCGACGTCGCGCTCGACCTTTCCCCAACCGATCTGGCCGCCGGGCGCGACACAGTGATGGAGGCAGCCATCGCCTCAGCGCGATAAGTTGTCGGTGGATAGATCTACACTGCTCGCATCATCGCGGGCCTCTGCAACAGAGCCTGCCGGGCGTGGTGACTCTGCGTCGCGCAGGCGTTCGGCAAGCTCGATGAGTCTGCGCTCCACACGACCGAATACGCTGCCTGCGGGGAAGCGGCCTCCGTCGTCGCGATCGCCAGCGGGAACGCCAGTGAGCACCTCCACACCTTGGGCCACGTTTTCGATCGCATAGAGCGTGAACTCGCCCGCTTCGATGGCGCGAGCGACATCTTCGCGTAGGATCAAACCATCCAAGTTAACGCGCGGTATCATCACGCCTTGCTTGCCGGTCCAGCCTTTGGCGCGGCACACATCGTAGAAGCCCTCAATCTTGGCGCAAACGCCGCCAATGGCTTGCACGGCTCCAAGCTGGTTCATGCTTCCCGTCACAGCGACGCC
>JAYWGD010000266.1:0-5898 GCA_043778435.1 Myxococcales bacterium
TTTTTTCATAAGCGGCACCAGCGCCGACTCTGAAGAAGACGTTCCGAGAACCACCAAGAGCTCCTCCTTGATGTAGCGCAGGAAGCGAAAAATGGAGAATCCCGCAAGGCGCGAAACGATCCCCAGCGCGACCAACACAAATAGCGCCGAGGCAAAATAGAAGCTGCCCACCAAACGGGCCATCTGCCACAAGCTGGCTGCGCCAAAAGCGCTCACGGTGTAAGCCATCGCCGCGCAGGCTCCCACTGGCGCAAGCTTCATCACAAGCTCCAACATACGCAAAAAAACACGCGAAATGCACTTAATTGCGCGCGCTGCGGGTGCGGCTTGGGCTCCGATGCCGGCCAGCGAGATGCCAAACAAGAGCGCGACGAACAGCACCTGAATTAGGCTGCCATTCGCCGTGAAGGCATCGGTGAACGTCTTGGGGATCACACTCAAGAGCAATGTTGCGCCATGTTGCTCTCGTGCCGCTTCGGTGTATTTTACAACCGAAGCGCCGTCGAGCGTGGAGGCCGCGACGTGGTAGCCGTGGCCCGGGCGTACCCATTGAACCACGGCCCAACCCATGAGCAGCGCGAGCGTGGACATGAGCTCAAAGTAGAGCAGCGATTTCGCACCAACGCGCCCGGCCTTTTTCAGATCGCCGGCGCCTCCGATGCCGAGCACCACCGTGCAGAATACAATGGGTCCGATGAGCATGCGAATGAGCGCCACGAACGCGTCACCCAGAGGACGGAGCTGCATCCCTACACTCGGCGCCCAGTGTCCGATAGCGGCGCCTACAAAGACTGCAAGGACGATCCACCGATACGACGAAGTGCCGGCAGCAGGGGAGGGCGATGAGGATGGGGCATGCATTCCCTTTTAGGTTTACCTGGCAATGCTTGTTGCTGTCGCGCTTCTCGTGGCCGCGCTTGCGTGCGCGGCATTCCAGGCAAACCATGCAAAGGGCAAGCCGATCAGATCGCTGGGGTCCGTCACGCAGCCTCCGCGGTGGCCACGAAACCAAGCGTATCGCTGCAGCGTGGGCATGGGTTGCCATCGGACAGCACTTTGTCGCGCAGAAATAGCCTAGCCCGAGAGCGAACGCAGCCACCACACGACGGCGCGGCATGGCACCGTCTGGAAGCCACGCTGCCCACTCAAAGAGCGAAAGAACGAAGAACGGTCATAAGATGCAGAGTGCAACATCGCTTAGCTTTCCACTCAGTAGGCAAGCATGCGATTGCCTGATCCACACATCGTTTACGACAAGGAGCGTCACCGTCGCGATGGCCGTGGGCGAGAGCCATCCTGTTCTGGGAGCCTCCTCGCGCATGCTTCGTGTAAGCGTGACTCATGTGCGATTGGCCAAGATTCGGAGCGCACATTGACGTGCAAGCGGCGTGCGTGCCCCTTCCGGCACTGTGAGCCCAGTGGCATCAACCATTCGCGCATCACGCGGTGTTCCTAAGTCTACGAGCGCTGGTGCTTTGCCATTCGGCGCCTCGGCACCAGCTTCGATTGAAACGGCATTGCGCACGCACCCACCCGCGTCTGCGACGGTGTTGGAGCCGTTATCACGTGCGCGCGTGCGGCGGGTTGTAACAAGGTGAAGCGTATGGATCGTGCGAACGAGAGTCTGCGCTTAGATGTGATGCTTCAACGTAAATTCCGAACAGAAAAATGCCAGAAATCCTGACGGCATTTTTTTTAGACACGACACCGAAGTCATAGGTCCCCATCGTAAATTCTTGCGCGCGCGTGCACGAGCTTGATACGTCGCCGACACCCACGTGACTTTGCCCGACTACACAAGCTACGCACAACGCCTTCGCGGCATTCGTTTTCAGTGCCACATCGGCGCGTCGCTCGAAGAGCGTGCCGTGGCGCAGGAGATCTTGGTGGATGTGGACTTGGAATTGAGCACCGCAGATCTCCCCACACGCGATGCGCTCGACGAGGTGCTGAGCTACGACACCGTGGCATGCATTGTCGTGGAGCTAGGCAAAGAGCAGCACTACCGGTTGCTTGAGACCTACGCGCAACGTGTGACGGCTGCGCTACTCGCGCGAACGACGGCGCGTTCGGTGCGCGTGTCGGTGACCAAAAAGCATGTACCGACCACGCATCCTGTAGATATCGCCGCGGTGGATGTATCGGCCAATCGTTAGCGTTTCGCCATCTGAAGAGCATCACGCGGGATGTCGTCAATCCAGCCGGCCCGGGCGGCCGGAAATGCATCGGCGTAGGGCACGTACGGCTTAACATCGAGCACAGGCGTGCCGTCGAGCAGGTCGATGCCTCGTACGTGCAATATGCATCCTTCGACAGCGATGAGCGCAAGGGCCGAAAGGCCAATGGGATTGGGGCGGTCCGGCGACCGCGTGGCGAGCACGCCTCGTCGTGCGCGCGTTCCGCGTGGCGGTCTCACCGTGGGCGACCACGTTCCGCTGCTGCGGTTCAGCCACGAGATCACCCAGATGCGATCCATCCCCGCGAGATCCGCAAGAGCCTCCGGCGGGACGAGCGTTGGGTCTATTTCGATGGTTGCATCAAGATGCGAGTCGACGGCACTTGCTTGTTGCGGCGTGCCAAATCGTCGGGCGTAGTCGCAGCGCACCACCCCGATGGCCCGTAGCGTGAGAGCCTCTTGTGCTGCGTGGGATGTGCGCGGGTCACTCATGGCGCGATCTCTTACTCGTCCCTGTCACCGCGTTGCAACGCACTGTTGCGACGCATCGCCATGGCCTTTGCGCTACGTGCAGGTTACAGACAGCCCAATGAACACTCCCTCTGCATCGCCCTTGCGCCACGCACCGACCGCAGCCCGCTACTTGTTGGGTCTCGCGTTTTTCGTGTTTGGGCTCAATGGCTTTCTCAACGTTATCCCGCAGCCGAAAGAAGCCATGTCGGCTGGGGCCACGGCCTTGATGGGAGGCTTTGTGGCTTCGGGATACATGTTTCCGCTCATCAAGGGGACCGAGTTTCTGGCAGGTATTTTGCTGCTGGTGAATCGTTACGTCACGCTTGCTCTCGCGATCCTGACGCCCGTGTTGGTGAACATCGTCTTGTTTCATGCAGTGTTGGCTCCATCGGGCGTGGCGATGGGCATCATCTTGTTCGTAATTCATTTGTATCTTGCATGGGCATACCGCGCAACCTATCGCCCCATGCTTGCAGCCGTTGTCTCACCGACGGTATAGACACGCTTCAGCGCTTCT
This sequence comes from Myxococcales bacterium, assembly GCA_043778435.1. GTDB lineage: Bacteria > Myxococcota_A > Polyangia > Polyangiales > Polyangiaceae > JAAFHJ01. Next base: position 3,207 of record JAYWGD010000266.1, read on the forward strand.
CGTAGTGGACGACAGATGCTCGTCGCGCTTCTGCTGGGTTTGGTTTCGGGCTTCGTTGGGTCGATGCCTGTGGCCGGCCCAGTGGCCGTTTTGGTGCTGCGAGCGGCGTTCCGTGGCCGGGCTCGCGCAGGTCTTCAGATAGCGTTTGGCTGCGCCATTGCAGAAGGGCTTTACGGCGCATTGGCATTTGTCGGGGTCGGACAGCTGGCGAAGCGTTACACGTGGTTTGGTCCGCTTGCGGGAGTCGTAGGCGCATGCATCTTGGTGCTTGTGGGGGTCGTGTTGATGTTGAAGCATCAGACGCTCGAGGTGGAGGCACCAAGAACATCGCGTCTTGTTCCGCCTGCTGCTGGCAATTGGTTGCTGGGATTCTCTGTCACTGCCCTCAATCCAACCATTGTCGCGTCGTGGACGGCTGTCGTGACCACGTGGCATGGCATGGGTCTGGTGCATGAGTTCTCGTGGCGCAACGGTGCGGCGGTAGGCCTCGGAATTGCCTCGGGCGTGGTGCTCTGGTTCTACATGCTCGTTGCGCTCGTGACCCGGCATCGCGACAGGGTGTCTGAGCAAACACTCGAGCGTGTTGTCCGGCTACTGGGTTTGGCCATGGTTTTGGGCGGGCTGCTGATGCTTGCACCCCATGTTCGCCATTACTTGCAATCTGCAGGATAAACTCTTCGTGCGCATTGGTTGGTTGCGCCCGCCCCAAAGTCGCACGTCGCGGTATTGCCACAGCTGCCCCGTGCATCACCTTCACAAGAAGCGCCTAGAGTGAGGTCTGCGAGACATGCGTGAGCGCCTTCGGAGGCCAATTCGCAATGCGATCCCGGTGCGCAGCGATCTCCGTCCACTTCGGCATAGGTGCACGCTACACCGAGTTTTCTGTCCTCAGGTAGACGACACTGTTTGGTGGCCTCATCGCAGACAAGACCGACACGACAGTCGCCCGTTTGAAATGATGTGCACGAGCTGCCGGGGCCACCCAAAAATGTGTCGGTGCAAATGCCTCTGTCCGAGCAGCGTACCGTGGCCCCGTTGTCGCAGGTGCCCTTGCCCTCTGCGCCGCAGGCTCCTGAAACGGGGACCACTTGCTTGCAGATCTTGCCGCTAGCGTCGTCTGATTTGTCTGTGCATGTGGCTCCTGGCGAGCAAAATGCCAAGGCGTCGTCGCAATCGCTACCCACGGGCTTCATCACGTAGGAACGACAGAGCGTGGGAAAGGGCGACGGAAGGCGTAGACAATGGTTGCCAGGTGCGCAAACCGCGGTGGTGTCTTTGCAGTCGCCATCGGCCCTCACGGTGGGCTCGCACTTGCAGCACGAAATACGCGAACTGGAACACAAACCACTCGCGCACTGCACGCTGGTTTGGCACGTGCTCGCCCGAGGCAAAGCGCCTGTCACGGCGTCTGCCGCCATGCACTTCTCGGTGCGACTCCCGCAGGCCGCCGAACCCATCGATTCTGCACATGCAAGCACAGCACTGCGTACGCCATCGTTGACGCCACCTGCGTCTAACGTGGATGGCAAGAGCTCGCTGACGTAGCTCGTACGGAGCACCTCGGTCAGGTAGTACAAGCCGGGCTCGTAGCCACATCGCGCAGCACGTGCAGCGCGTGCGACGTTGTAGCTCTTGGCCAGCGACTCCGACGGCGTCAGGACGACAGCGCTGTCCTCTTCCCTCGTTGCGTCGACAAGCATCACGTCTTGCCGCGGTGAGACTGCGGCATCGCCACCTTGGGCCTCGGGGCTTACATCGTATCTGGTTGCGCAAGCGCTCGTCAGAGCGAAAGAGAAGGACAAGAGCGCAGAGACGCAAAGGACACGCTGTGCGGGCCGCAAACGAAGGATTGAGCTACGTACGATGAGGAATCTACGGCGCCGACCCGCCGTACGCCACTGTCACTGCCAGGCTCCGCCGGCGCCTTACAAAAAAAGCTATGGTACGTTTGCTGCCATGCAGCAAACTTGGGACAGCAGTGCTCGCTCGCCTGCATCTGCGTTGGCACGTTTGATTGCCGGGAATCTTCGCTTTCGGGAAGCGCGGGCCACTCCCTCGGCTCGCGTTTGGGACGAACAAGTGGCGGATGTTCCTCAGAATCCTTTTGCCATCGTGCTTGGATGTTCCGATTCGCGGACTCCAGTCGAAGTGCTGTTCGATCAGGGGTTTGGAGATCTGTTCGTGGTGCGCATTGCGGGCAACATTGTGGCTCCTTCTGTGCTGGGGTCCATCGAATTTGCAGCCTCGCAGTTTGGGACTCGGTTGGTGGTCGTCATGGGGCACACCCGCTGCGGCGCGGTGTCGGCGTCGGTGCGCGCATTGCAAACAGGGACGGGCCACGAGTCTCGCAACATTCGATCCATCACCGATCGCATTGGCCCCCCTATCGAGTCGCGGGTTCGACTTGGAGGCGATCTCGATCAAATTGTCGGAGATGCTGTGCGCGCGAATGTGCGCGCCTCCGCAGAGCACTTGCGTCATAGCAGTCGCATGCTGGAAGAGCTTGTGGTGGACGGCCAGTTGGTGGTCGTTGGTGCCGAGTACGAGCTCAAAACCGGTATCGTACACTTTTTTGATGGGGTCCCTTTGGTCGGCACCGTTCCCCCGGTGGCCGGCGTATGAGCGCCGTCACTCTGCTCAGCTACGCGGGCTGCAGTACGTGCGCCAAAGCGCTCGCATGGTTGCGCATGCG
>JAYWGD010000267.1:0-2116 GCA_043778435.1 Myxococcales bacterium
AAGAAGATCTACCAAATCCCACTGGGCTCACGCACCAGCAAGGGCCGCGCCATCGTGAACTTTGTAGGCATGGAGCCCGGCGAGAAAGTGACGGCCGTCGTGGCTGTGCCCAAGGTCGAGGAGGGCAAGTTCGTGGTCACGCTTACGCGCGGCGGTCAGATCAAAAAGACCGAGCTCAACGAGTACGAGAACTTCCGCGAGAAGGGCATCATCGGCGTGCGCATCGAGGAGAACGACTCCTTGCTCGACGCCGTACTCACCGATGGCACGCGCGAGATTCTGATTGCAACACGCCAAGGCCAAAGCATTCGGTTTCCTGAAGATCAGGTACGCGCCACAGGTCGTGCCACCATGGGCGTGCGCGCCGTCGACTTGAGCGAGGGCGACGAAGTGGTGGCCATGACTGTCACAGATGACGAGCGCACACAGGTGCTGGCGATCTGTGAAAAGGGCTATGGCAAGCGCACGCCGCTCGAGGAGTTCCGTGTGCAGAATCGCGGAGGCAAGGGCATCATTCTCATCGACGCCAGCGATCGCAACGGCCCTGTGGTCAGCGTCAAGCTCGTCAATGAGAAGGACGAGATCATGCTCATGACCGACCAAGGCCAAACCCTGCGCACGCGCGTGGTCGAAGTACGCGAAACGGGCCGCAATGCTCAAGGCGTGCGCGTCATGAACGTGGGCGACAACGAGCGTATCGTAGCGGTCGAGCGCTTGGCAGAGGCGGCGGAAGATGAGCAAGACGAGCAAGATGAGCTCGGTGACGCCGCGGATGGCGAAGCCGTGGCTGAACCGGTTGTAGAGACCACCGATCCGCCACCTGACCTGAACTGAGCAGAGATTCCGCGATGCCTAAACTTGTGAGCAAGGCGCGGGCGCTGCAGGTCTATCAAGGCCTGCGCGCTGCGCACCCCGACGCTCAATGCGAGCTTGTGCACCGAAATGTTTATGAGCTTTTGTGCGCCACCGTAATGAGTGCACAGAGCACGGATGTGGGTGTAAACAAGGCCACGCCTAGGCTTTTTCCGCGCTTTCCCGATGCGCGTGCCATGGCTGTTGCGCGTCAAAAAGAGGTGGAGGAGCTCATCAACACCATTGGCATGTACCGCCAGAAGTCCAAGAACCTCATCGCGCTCTCCAAGCTTTTGGTCGAGCGACATGGAGGAGAGGTGCCGCGCACATTGAACGAACTGGTTGAGCTGCCCGGCGTAGGCCGCAAGACGGCCAACGTCGTCATGGGCGTGACGTGGAACAACCAAGAAGGCATTGTGGTCGACACGCACGTGATGCGCATCGCACAGCGCTTAGGATGGACCAAGAACAGCGACGCGGTGACGGTGGAGCAAGACTTGGTCAAGATCTTCCCGCGCGAAGAATGGAACATGGTGGGCCACACCATCGTGTTCCACGGCCGGCGCGTCTGCGAAGCCCGAAAACCGAAATGTGCAGACTGCACGGTTGCGGCGGGTTGCCCAAGTGCCGGCAAAGCCGAGTTGGTCGGGCGGAAGTAGGGGAGTCAGTATTGCGTCAAGGCCTAGCGCTTCATCGCACTGCCCGCACCGCCCGCACCGCCTTCATGTGCTCCTCATACGTGCGCGAAAACGTATGCCGACCGCCGCCTCGAGCCACAAAGAACAGATCCTCCGTCGCTTCTGGTGCCACCGCTGCGCGCAGTGCGGCAAGGCCTGGATTGCAGATAGGTCCTGGTGGCAATCCCGTGTGGGTGTAAGTCGAATAGGCATTGCTTGCATCATGCAACAAGGCGGGCGTGACAACCCCTGTGTAGCTTGCACACAATGCCGGGGTGCTCGTGGCCGTGTCAGGCATCGCTTTTGCTCGTTGGCAGGGATAGGCCGCTGTGGGGTCTGACTCGAGCACATGACGCAGAAATGCTGGCAGTGTGAGGCGTCGCACAAACACACCGGCGATGTGGGCACGCTCCTCGGGCGCTTGTGCCTCTTTCTCTACCACCGAAGCCAACACCAGCCTTGCTCGGGCATCCCAGCCGGAGGGCATTCCGTCGGGCACGGGCGCCACCAGGAGCTCCGACGTGCGGTTGTCGAACTCGCGCTTCATGCGGCGAATGACGTCGCTTGGGTCGCTATCTTTGGGCCAG
>JAYWGD010000268.1:0-2114 GCA_043778435.1 Myxococcales bacterium
CAACCCATGTTGCGGCGGTGCTCGCCGTGGCCGCCGAGTTGGGCTTCGAGGCGCAGTCGTCAGGAATCGTCACGGTAGAACGTGTCCTCCGGATACAGAGTGAACTTGGAACCGTGGAGACATCGCTCACATGAACATCACGCGTCGCATCGACATTCATGAGAACGAGGCGACGCAGGGCCCCCGGGCGCGCGCATTTGCCGAAGCGCTGCGCGCTGAAGGCTGCGAGCCAGGTCGCGTGGTGGTGTCGCGTGTGTACTTTGTGCAGAGTGCACGTAGCCAGGAAGAGTTGGAAATGGCCTCGCGAAACCTTCTTGCCGATGCAGTGTTAGAAACAGTGGGTTCGCCGCTCACACACGCTGAGTGGCCCAGCGTGGTGACCGTGAGCCCGCTCGGCGGCGTGACAGACGATGAGGCCACCGTGGCGCAGCGTGAGCTTGGTTGGCAGTTCCCGGAACTTAAGTCGGGTGAAGCCCAGGTTCGCACCGCGACCGTGTATGCGGCCGAGAAGACCGTTGCAGCCGACGTGCTGTCGCGCGTGACAGCTGCGCATTTTGCCAACCCTTTGGTGGCCCGCATCTCAGTGGGCCACGTGGATGCCGAGGCGCCCATTGCGGCGCCGGCGCCGCACACCGAGAATCGAATGTTCGACGTGGACGCTTCGGACACCGTGCTTGCAGCGCTATCTGCAAGCCACGGGTGGAACTTCTCGATGCTCGAGTGGAGTGCGATTCGGGCACATGCAGCGGGCCGTGCACTTGCCGAATGCGAGCTGGAAATCATCGCGCAGAGTTGGTCCGAGCACTGCAAGCACAAGGAGTTCAACGCGCGCATTTCAATGACCCACAATGGGCGCAGCTATGAGGTGAACTCCCTGTTTAAGAGCTTCATCCGAAAGAGCACGGAGGAGATTCGTGCCAAGTACGCCGCGCTTGGCGAGGACTGGATGCTCACCGTGTTTTCCGACAACGCGGGCGTGGTCAAGCTCTCGGACAAGCGCTTGTTTGCGCTCAAGGTGGAGACGCACAATTCGCCCTCTGCGCTTGACCCGGTAGGCGGCGCGATGACGGGGTTGCTCGGCACACATCGCGATGCGATTGGCACCGGCATTGGCGGCGGGCGTCTGCTTTTCAACACCAACGTGCTCTGCTTTGGGCCGGCCGATTATGTGCGCGAGCTTCTGCCCGGGCAGATGCATCCTGCACGTATCGGTGCGGGCGTGGTCGACGGCATCGCGCAGGCGGGCAACAAGATGGGCGTGCCTACCATCAACGGCGCCGTGATCTACGACGAGCGCTACGCCGGCAAGCCGCTGGTGTATTGCGGCACGGGCGCGCTGTTGCCACACAGCTATGACGGTCGTGACTCTTGGGAAAAGACCATCACGCCAGGCGATCGCATCGTGGTGGTGGGCGGCCGCGTGGGCCGCGATGGCATCCACGGAGCCACATTTTCGTCGGTGGAGTTAGGTGCGGGCATCAGCCGATCGGTGGTGCAGATGGGCAGCCCGATCACGCAAAAATTGGTTGCAGATTTCATGGAAGAGGCTTGCAAGCTTGGGCTTGTGGCCTGCAGCACCGACAACGGAGCGGGCGGCTTGTCGTCGTCGGTGGGCGAGCTGGCTGGCCTCGCGGGCGGCGCGCGCATCGATGTGGCCCGTGTGCCGCTCAAGTATGCCGGGCTCGAGCCGTGGGAGATTTTGCTGTCCGAATCGCAAGAGCGCATGACGCTTGCGGTACATGCTGACAAGCTTGCAGCGCTCGCAGATCTCGCAGTGCGACGCGAAGTGGAGCTTACCGACATCGGCGTGTTCGAGGCCTCGGGCGCATTCCGTGTGGACTACAACGAGTTGCAGATTGCCAACTTGGATTTGCACTTCTTGCACGAGGGCGTACCGCAGAAGCAGATGGTGGCAGAGTGGACGGACATCGCGCCTAGGCCTGTGACAGTGCGCACGACGGACCATCACGCGATGCTTCTCAAATTGCTCGCCAGCCCCAACATCCGTAGCCGCGAGCGTGTGTCGCGTCGCTACGACCACGAGGTCAAAGGCAAAACGGTGGTGAAGCCCTACATGGGCGCCGGTGGCAAAGCGCCGCAAGACGCCGGCGTGA
>JAYWGD010000269.1:0-5868 GCA_043778435.1 Myxococcales bacterium
GTGCTCTTCGTGGACAGCGCCGACAAGGCCGCACGCTTCACGTGGCTCTGCGATGCGTTTGGCATTCCGCTCTTGTTTTTGGCAGATGTGCCGGGCTTCATGATCGGTACCAAAGTCGAGCGCCAAGGCATGATTCGCGCTGGCGCAAAAATGATTGCGGCCATGAGCGAAGCCACTGTGCCCAAGATCTCGGTGGTCGTGCGCAAGGCCTACGGCGCTGGGCTTTATGCCATGTGCGGCCCGGGCTTTGAGCCGGATGCATGCATTGCATTGCCCACGGCGAGCATCGCCGTGATGGGTCCGCAAGCCGCCGTGAACGCGGTGTACTTCAACAAGATTCAAGAGGTGCCTGAGGGCGCCGAGCGCGATGCTTACGTGGCCAAGCTGCGTGCAGAATACAAAGAAGATGTGGACCTCAAAAAAGTGAGCAGTGAGATGGCGTTCGATGCCGTGGTCGCGGGCGAGCATCTGCGCGCCGATCTCATCGCGCGCTATGCGTTTGCTGAGAGCAAAGATGCGGAGCTGCAGCCCCGCAAGCACATCGTTCCACCGCTATGAGTCGTCGTCGCGGCGCAGCTCGGTGCTTTGCCTTTGGAATGGCCATCGCCGTTCTGCATCCCGTGCGCGCGCATGCGCAGTCGGCGGCGGACCCCGTGCGTATGACGCGCGCGTTGGGGCGTTTTGGGGATCGCTTGTTGCAACATGGCGGATCGGCGATGGCGGGAGAGTTCGCGCCTTCGCTCAAGCTGCTCAATGATCGCGCGGCCCTCGCCATCCGCACGGGGTATGCGCGCGACGCGGGGCTCACGGGCCGCGGTGTGGTGGTCGGGATTGTGGACAGCGGTTTGGATTTTGCGCACGCAGACTTTCGCCATCAGGATGGCAGCACGCGGGTGCGCTGGGTTTTGGATTATGCGCGCGAGCCCATGGGTGTCTTTCCGGAGCTCGAGCTGGCGTATGCGGGCATGATTGCCGGAGTGAAGCGTGGCGCGGTGTACAGCGGCGTGGAACTGGATGTGATGCTGCGCAGCGGAAAGAACATTCCTACCGATCGCGTGGGCCATGGCACGCACGTTTCGGGCACGGCATCGGCGAATGCAAACAGCAAATTCCCTGGTGTTGCGCCTCTGGCCGATCTGGTTGTCGTTCGCGTGTCAGACCCGAACCTGGGCGGGATCGACACCGCCAATGTGCTTCGCGGCGTCGCGTTTGTTTTTGATCGCGCAGCGGCCGAGGGCAAGCCGGCAGTCGCCAATCTGTCGTTGGGCAGTGACTATGGCCCGCACGACGGCACGCTCGCGTGGGAGCAAGAACTTGCGTCGCTTGTGGGCCCTGCAAACCCTGGACGCGTCATCGTGGCCGCGGCGGGCAACAGCGGCAGGCCGGGAGATGGCGTGCACGAACAAGTGTATGTTGCACCTGACTCCACAACCCGCGTTCGTGTTCGCGCCTCCAGGCTCAGCGAGTCCGAGTCCTCGGTGTACACATGGATCCGATTCCGCCCGGGTGCTTCGTTGCGCGTGGGGCTCAAGATGCCCGACGGCGCAGGGCACATTGCCCCTCAAGGTTTGGGCGCTGAGGCGGGGTACAATCCTGCGGCGTACAGCGCGGCGGTCGTGACCAGTGGCAGCAAGCAAAACTTGGTTGGCACGGCATCTCCCGGAGCATTGGTCGCGTGGGTGGGAAAGTGGCCATCGGGAGATTTTGAGATCGAGCTCGAAGGGCAGGGCACCGCGGATCTGTTCTTGTCCGGCGACGCCGCGAGTGAGCAAGGTTTCTACGGCGGCATTCGAGCATCCACCGTGGGATCCCCAGCCGCGCACCCCGATGTGATTGCCGTTGGCGCGAGCGTGAACCGCCGCTCTTGGACAACACGCGGCGGAGAGCTCATCAACGTGCCTCAGTGGTCTTTCGATCGCGGCGGCGAGCTTGAGCAACGGCTTCTCACAGCGCCTTTTGAAGGCGAAGTCGCAGCCTTTTCGAGCGCTGGGCCCACGACCTCAGGCGTGCCCAAGCCTGAGCTTTTGGCCCCTGGCGCCGGTGTGATTTCGGCCATGAGTGCAGGGGCCCCAAGCAGTGCTCCGACGAGCATCTTTTACGCCAGTGCTTGCCCGATTCGACAAGGAAAAAAGCTCACCGATTGCTTCGAGGTGGACGAAACGCACGCGCTCTCTTTTGGCACCAGCATGGCCACGCCGGTGGTCACCGGTGCTGTTGCGCTGCTGCTGCAGGCCGACCCCACACTGAGTTCGGACAAGGTGAAAGTGTTGCTCCAAGGCGGCGCGCATGTGTGGCGCACAGGCTCGCTGTTTCACGAGCAAGCGGGGGCCGGCGAGTTGGATGTGCAAGGTGCCCTCGTGGCTTTGTCGCAGATGCAAGCGGGCACCGTGGCCTTGCCCGTCGCGGCCCAAAGTTGGGTGTCGCTGAGTCATGCTTTTGTGCCCGCGAGCGGAGCCGAAGCCGTGACCGTGCTGCTCGAACTGCGCACGCTCGCGGGGACGCCGGCCGACCTCTTCGGCATCGATCGTTTGCGGAGCGAGGCCTCTCTAGGCAGCACGCGTCTGGCGTCGCCGCCGCTCACCCGTTTGGGCCCGGGCTTGTACCGCTACGAGGTCGTGGCGCCGAAAGATCACGCTGGTGACACGTTGACATTTGGTGCCAGCTTTGATGGCGTGGCCATTGTGCCCTCCAAGAGCATCCCCATCGGCTCCGATCCCTGGCGCACATTTTATGGCAGCTCGGTGGTAGGTGCATGCAATATGCACTCAGTGAGTGAGCACGTACCGAACATGGTTGGAGCGATGATGTCGACGGCGTTTCTTGTTGGTCTGAAGCGTTTGCGTCGTCGGAACGGATGATGCCCGAGCTTGGTTCAGAGGCGTACATGGGCCCCTCCGTGAAGCGTGCACGCATCGCGTGTGTTGCGGTCTTTGTGGGGTATCACGCCGCTTGGTTGCTCTCCGTGCCCCATGTTGTGCTCGATGACTTCCTGGTTCTCTTTGTGTCGGCGGTGATTTGGCGCGCGGCCGCTATTGTGCCCTGGCGTGTGGCGCAAGTCGTGGTGGGCCTGGTTGCGGCCGCCGCCTGTCTTCCGCTGGGCTTCGTGGTCTACGGGATGCAGCGCCTTGATGCGTTGTTGATGGCCATCTTTGTGCGTTCTCCGGGCTACGCCTGGGTGCTTGCGTCGCATGTGGTGTCGCCTTGGCGGATGTACCTTTTTGCGTGTGTGGTCACCGTGGGCGTTGCTGTGTTGTTGCGTTATGCACGTTGGCCTTTGCCTTCTCGTTATGGGCGGCGCTTCTTCCTCCTGGGCATTTGTGTTTGGGCGTGGCGGGGGAGCGCTGCCCTGTCGCCCGATCTGACGTTGATGGTCGGGGCACACACTTTTTATCGTCGCGGCCATGAAGCGCCCGAGTTGCCACCTCCAGGCCTTCACCGCGCTCCGCCGCCTCAGGCTGCGGCGAAAAATGTTCGAGGTCGCGCGGTCGTGTGGATCTTGCACGAGAGCGTGGGCGCCTCGATGGTGGCTCCGTGGACGGCCTCGAGTGACGCGCAAGAGCTTGCTCTGTGGGCCCAGCAGCATCCCGAGCGCGCCGTGTTTTTTCTCAATGCGGTATCGCAAGCGGCGCACACACCCATCTCCGGGCCCTCGATGTTCACCGGCCTCGCGCCTGATGCCTCCCGAACCGACTATGCCTCTGCGGCCTTCGCGTGGCATTGGCTCGACCCTTCGCTTCAGCGCAGTGTCTTCGTGTCGCCGCAGCTCTACGGTTGGGTCAATCTGGATAAGTTCTACTTTGGCTCCAGGCCTCCCGCTCACGTGCACACGGCCGAGCACATGCAGGGAACACCGCTGAATGATGGCGGCGTTCCAGATCAGGAGGCGACCGATCTTGCACTGCAGATCTCGGAGCGCGTTTGGCGTGAGTACGGTGAGCTGTATTTGTTTGTACAATACAACGCCACGCACCAGCCATGCTGGCATCCGGGCGTGAAAGACCCTTCCGCCTCAAGTTACGATCCCAGCCTTGAGCGAGACCTGCGATGCAAAGAGGCGGTTCACTTTGTGCATCGTGAAGAGCTGCGCCTGTTCGATGGTTTGGAGCGTTTGGGGATTCTCGATCAGGCATGGGTGATCTCGACTTCCGACCACGGCGAATCCATCAGCGCAGGCGCACTGAATCGCGGCAAAAGCGTCGACGAAGAAGTCCTTCGCGTGCCTCTGATGATCGCCGCGCCCAAAACGTGGGCGGCAGCGCATCCAGAGCCCTGGGCTTTGCTGCAAGCAAACGCGGAGGCGCGCGTTTCTAACGCCGACATTCTTCCAACCGTGATCGATGCGCTCGCCAACCAGCTCGCGCCCTTCGAGCTCTGGATGGGCCAGTCGCTGCTTCAACCCGTGCGCAAAGACCGCACGCTCTATGCCTGCACGGACGTGCCGATTCGGCGTTGGCCCACGGCCGGCTGTGCAGTCTACAACGGTACGGACAAAGCCATCGTCGATGTGTCCACAGGGCAAACCACATGGTGGCTCACCGGCGCGAAAGTGCCGACGCAACAAGCCCAACCTGCGCCAGCCGCGACCCCCCAATGGTTCCGCGACTGGTCGGCCGTGCATCAGCAAAAACACAAGCCGTAGGCGACTCCTCTCGTCGAACTTAGAGAGCGTTGGCGTCGGCGTAGGTGATGCTCAAACGGTGAGGTTCGGCCGGGCCTTCGTCCGCGTCGTAGGGCCTGTCCGGATCGCCCGTGTTGGTGGCGAGCAAGACCAATTCGGAGACATGCTCGAGCCCGCCAAAGGTGTAGGATACATTGTACTCGCGCAGCGGGCTGTGCACCCAGACGCGTCGCTCCACACTTCCATCTTCATGAAGGCCGACGGCCAGCATCGTAAAGTGCGCGTGCTGCTCCCATTCCCACTCGACCCGCAAGCGCGCGGGCGGATGTGCAATGGCCATGCGCGACACCACGTAGGGCGTGAGTTCGCCTGGCGCATACAGGCGTCGCGTCTTTCCCTCCCACGAGAGGTCCCAGTCTCGCTGCCCACGCACGCCCAAACGAGAAGCATCACTTTCGTAGTCCAAGAGCGCGGGGCCCAATTCCGACCATCCGTAGCCCGGCGCCCGAAGCGTTTTGCGCGCAACGTCGAGCAAATCTGGCTCGTGCAGCCATGTTTCTGCGTTCGCCGGAGTCTGCGACGCGGAGGCCGACCAAGCGCCGCGCACAAAGTCTCCTGGACCACGCGCCGTACGCTGATCGAGCCAGCTCCAAAAATGTGCAGTGTGCACGGGGTTGTGCTGGCCTTTGACGGGCATGTCGTCAGACCCACAATCCTGGCCCAAAAGCGACGCGACGGCATCGACCTCCGCGCGCTCCAAGCTCGAGTCTCCTCCGGGCGAGAGTGTGGCTCTTGCGGCGGCAACAACGGCGCGTTCAGACTCACATCGAAGCGCGTCGCCCACAAGCCCTCGCGGGAACGCGACTTCACCCTCTGCGCGATCGAAAGCAGCCAAGGGGTCGCGGTGCGTCGTGACAAAGTGCGCGCGCGTGGCGCCCGCTGTCAGACGAACCTGAAGCGCATCGCCTTGGCGAGCCCCCGTATGCGTCACCATGTGCAGGCCTAGCCGCAAGCGCATGCGCGCCTCCGAGATGGCGGAGGCGGTGGCCGCGAGCTCTTTGGCGTTGCCATCGGCCACACACACATCCCCCTGCAATGTGCACCATGCACGCATGGTTGGGGCATGGCTCTGTGCGGCAATCGCCGGCTGTGCGCCAAGGAATGCAGAGATCAGCGGTACAAGGGTTGCCCGTTTCACGTGCTGAGCAGTATCCTGGGTTTCTGCCTGTTGCTGCAAGGAGTTGACGCAT
>JAYWGD010000270.1:0-5854 GCA_043778435.1 Myxococcales bacterium
CCAAAACTGACGATGGAACCCAATGCTTGCGCCGCCCTCCGTGCCGCCTATCAGCGGAACATAGCTCGACAACCCAAAGTCACGCGCATGCGACGTCTGGACCAACGGAGAGCCAAGAATACACGCCGCAAAAGCCAAAAAAGCAAAGCGCTGACGCCGCACCCATGGGAACGAATTTACATGCGTAATGCACCATTCGGCACCAAGCCCTGCGCCCATCGCCAGAAACGGATAAGCCGTCATCCAATGCTTGGTGCCGCCAAATACGGGCGTGCTAGGGACAAAAAATGCCGCGTAGGGCACAGCAAATGCGCACAGATAGGCAAGCTCCGTGATGCGCGCGTCCGTAGCGAACAAGCGGAGCTTGCGCGCGCGCCAATCTCGACCCCAAGACCCCAGCAATCGCGTGGCCCCGAATGCCCACAGCAGCAGCGTCACGCTCGGAACGGTCGCGGCCGTGAGCACCAGCGCGTAGCCAAAAGGCGCGGGGGGTGCGTCGATGTTCCGGCCCAAATACTCGACGTTGTAATAGTCGTGGTGCAGGTGAAAGCCGACGTACTCCTGAATGCGCGGGAACGTGTCGAACCAGAGCCACGGCCAGAGCCCGATGGCCAGCAGAGGCGCCACAGTCAACGTCATTGCCGCCGCGCCGGCAAGCTTTGCCGACTCCCGCACACTGCTGCGCGCCAGGCGGAGCAGCAAGGGCGGACCAAACACGGCCGGAAGCATCCACGCATTGTGCTTGGTCGCCAACGTAAGCGCGCAGACCACCGCAAGCGACCATGCATGGCGGAACGTGGGCGCGCGCAGTGCGCGCACATAGGTGTAGACCGCAAGGGTCCACATGGCGACGATGGGGATATCGAAGCATGCCAAATGGGCATGAAAAAAGAAGCGCGGCACGCACGCCAAAAACGCCGCCGCAAAGAAGGCGGCGCGATCGCCATAGAGCTCGCGGGTCATGCGATGGGTGAGCCACACCACCAGGGCGGCGAGCGCCATGGCAGGCAGCCGAAAGCTCAGGCTCTCGTCGATCCCCAGTCTTTTTCCGCCCTCCGTGAGCATCCAAGAAAATGCAAACAGCGCTTTGGCGACAGGCGGATGCTCGTGATTGTAGCTCCAGCCTGCATCCACCGCGCCGCGCGTGATGGCCACCGCCGGCTGCGTGAGCAACAACCGAAACCAGCCCGCGTAGGCCCGCGCAGCGCTGAAGTAAAAGCTCTCGTCGCGACCGAAACCAATGCTTCGCGCAGTGGCCACCAAGGATGCAAAGTACACGGAGGCCAGGGCCAACCCTGCGTGAGAATGCAACTGCGCCTTCAGGTTGGCGCCTGGCGTATTTGGGCTCATCGGGTGCTTCCTTCCAGACAGAAATTCCGTGGCTGGCCATCGCTCTCGATGTCCACGAGGAGATCGCCCTCTTCTCCTGCCGGCACCGCGCTGGTGTCTACATCGAAACGCTTCCAGCTCTCGCCGTCCTTGTGCGTGTCGCCGCCCAAACGCAATTCCGACGGCGCGCCGCGATCGTCGATGCCGCGCACACTGAGCGACACACGCACATCATTGCCGTGGTTTCCTGGGTCTTCCTGAAACGAGTGCAGACCATCGTGCATACGCGCGATGCGTGCAAAATGCACCTTATGAAACACCAGCCGCGTGCGAGCTCCAAACCCCGCTGTGGGCGCAAAAAAGCAGCGGCGCGGCCTGCGATCGTGGTCGGCGAGCACCTGCACGCTCATTTTGGTTTCATCTGCGCACTGCACATAATGCCCGGCCCTAGAGACGCCCCACGCGTCTTGATCCGCCTCCACACGCGGCGCGCCACTGCGCCATGTGCATGGCAATTCGGCGCCAGGACTGCCGCGAAACACACTTAGGTCTTCGTCGCTTCCTCGTGCGGCAAGAGCGAGCAAATCGGTGACCATGAACTCGGGGTGCGGATTGAGACGAAGGATATGCGAAATGCGGCCCGACGTATGAGCACCCGCACTTGAGTACGACCAATCATCAGGCAGAACCGACCTTGGGCGGGCGCCAAACAGCTGCGTCCAAACACTGGGCGCAGGAGTTGCCGTAAGGGCGTCGATCTGAAGCTCCACCACCATGTCGTAATGCGAGTAGTCGGAAACCCCAAAGCGCTCAAAGGTTGCCAGTGGCCCCAACGCGCGCCGGGCCACCGGCTCGGCCCACGCCGGCGAAACGGCAATCCCGATCTGAGGCGAAAGCCCTCCCAGATCGCGCACCGCTGCGTCCCAATCTTCGGCCTTCAGTGCGCGCTGTACCTGCCACACGTGCAGCCCCAACTCGAACAAGCCAAAGGCGGGCACCAACGCCCACAGCCACGCCGCACGGGACTTTGATTGCAACGCTTCCACCCGATGCAACCTAACTGAGCGTGTGCGTCCTGACACGCGCGAAACGCCAGACGTTCCCTCTTGTCGTGAGCCAGTGGGCACGCGTAGCGTCTCCCCACCCTCTCAAAGGACGCCCCATGACCGATGCCCACCTGCCCCACTCACGCGTGCTCCCCTCGGCATCGTTCTCGGCTCATGCGCGCGTGAAGTCGCCGGCCGAATACCATGCGCTTTACACGCGTTCTCTGCAAGAACCCGAGGCATTTTGGCGCGACATGACGCGCGACATCGTTTGGCGAACGCCGTGGTCTCAGCTGCTCGATTGGCAAGAACCCATCGCCAAGTTCTTCGTCGGGGGCACGCTGAACCTCACCGAGACTTGCTTGGATCGGCACCTGACCGGCGCCGTGCGCACCCAAGCTGCGCTGGTTTTTGAGGGCGAGCCAGGAGACACCCGCACGCTCACCTATTTTGAATTGCACCGCGAAGTGGTTCGCCTGTCGGCCGCGCTGTCCGATCTAGGCGTCGACGCCGGGGATCGCGTCGCGATCTACATGGGCATGGTGCCCGAGGCGGCCATTGCCATGCTCGCATGCGCGCGTTTGGGCGCCACGCACACGGTGGTATTTGGGGGCTTTTCTTCGGATGCACTTCGAGACCGCATCAACGACGCAGGCGCCAAGGTATTGCTCACGCAAGATGGCGCCTGGCGCAGAGGTGCGGTGGTGCCTCTAAAGGACATGGCGGACAAGGCCTTGGAAGAGACGCCGAGCATCGAGCGTGTGGTCGTCCTTGCGCGCATCGGTGCGGCGCGCGCAGCCGTGACCATGAGAGCCGGCCGCGACATCGACTGGCACGACTTGGTGGCACGCACGCCATCGCCCAAAGCCGTCGATCGCTCCGCCACCCCTCAGGCCTTCGATGCCGAGCACCCATTGTTTGTACTCTACACATCTGGTTCTACCGGCAAGCCAAAGGGCGTGGTGCATACCACCGGCGGCTACTTGGCGGGAGTACACGTGAGCAGCAGCCACGTGTTCGATTTGCGCCCAGGTGATCTCTACTGGTGCACAGCCGATGTGGGTTGGGTCACCGGGCATAGCTACTTGGTCTACGGACCGCTGTCGTGCGGCGCCGCCATCATGCTTTATGAAGGCGCGCCAAACTTCCCTGATTCTGGGCGCATTTGGCAAACGATCGAGCGCCATGGCGTAAGCATTTTGTATACTGCACCCACTGCGATTCGGTCTTTTATTCGCGCGGGAGACGAGTGGGTCGAGCCCTACGACTTGTCGTCATTGCGATTGCTTGGCAGCGTGGGCGAGCCCATCAATCCAGAAGCATGGAACTGGTATCACCGCGTGGTAGGCGGTGGGCGCTGCCCGATTGTGGACACTTGGTGGCAGACCGAAACGGGCGGCGTGATGCTCACCACATTGCCAGGTGCAGTGGGGTCCAAGCCGGGCGCCACGGGCTTGCCATTCTTTGGGGTGGACATCGAGGTCGTCGACGACGCGGGCGCACGCTGCGACGACAATGTGGGCGGCAAACTCGTCATACGCCGACCTTGGCCAAGCATGGCACGCACGCTCTACAAGGATGCGGAAAGGTACCAGAGCGCTTACTGGAGCCAACTTCCACACGTGTACTTTACAGGTGATGGCGCCAAGCGCGACGAGGATGGGTATTTCTGGGTCACCGGACGCATCGACGATGTGCTCAACGTCGCGGGACACCGCATCGGCACCGCGGAGGTGGAGAGCGCCATGGTGAGCCACAAATCTGTGGCCGAAGCCGCGGCCGTAGGCAGGCCCGATGCGCTCAAGGGTCAGGGCATCGTGATCTTTGTAACGCTCAAAGGAGGCGTGCCCGCATCGCCGGAGCTTAAGGCCGAGCTGGTCGCTCACGTTGATGCCGAGATTGGAAAGTTTGCACGTCCGGACGAGATACGGTTTGCTGCAGCTCTGCCCAAAACTCGCAGCGGCAAGATCATGCGGAGGTTGCTCCGCGACGTGGCGGCCGGTGTGGTAGGACTGCAAGAAGATACGAGCACCCTTGAGGACATCAGCGTTTTGGCAGCCCTACACGCCAACACTGAGGAGTAATCCACACTTACTTTTTCCATGCCAAACGACGCGCTGACCCCCGACACAGATCGAATCCAGACATTCGCACAAGAGTATGCGGAGCTCTCGAACCTGTGGGAGCGAGACACACATGGTTTAGGCTTTGTGGCGCACACTTACATGCGGCATCCCTACCTGGAGTACCCCATCTTCGGCGGTATTTTGCTTGTGGGCGCGGCGACGCTTGGCGGATGGTCCGTGACCTTGCTTGGAGCAATTCAGCCATTTGGGGAAATTCCCAAAGCCATTTGGGGTATCGTTTGCGTGTGTGCCACCATCGCGCTCACGGCGCTACTTCGCTGGTTCGTGTCGACCATCCGAGAATTTTTGTGGGTGCGTGCTATACGTGCACAATACACAAAAACGGAGAGCGCACTTCAAGAGCGATACGGCGCTCGCGTCGATGCCGCTAGCGGTGCGCCTCCGTGGCGCAAATCAGCGTTGCCGCTACGATAAAATTTTTCCTACGCGAGCCGCCGCGTTGGCCCTTCGGCGCGGGGAGTGAGACACTCTTTATGCGTCTTCTGCTTGGCGCGTTTTCTGGCCATTCATGAGGCTTTTGGCTCGTGAAGGGGCCGCGCCCGGAAGGAATGCGCCCGCCGAGCGTACCGTGTCCGGTCATATCGGCTGGATACGAAGTGACAGCTCTGTGCAGTTTGCACGCTCCTTCTGTCAGCCTGTGGGAGAGCCACGACACGCTTCCTTTTGACCAAGACCCGCCCTCCGCTCACGACGCGGTCACAAGCTCCGGAGGGCATTGAATGCAAAAGCCTCACGGTGCCCAAATGCCTCCCAATTTGCTGGTCGATACAGGCGCGCAATGGCCCTTCCAAGTGGTGCGTGTGTTGCCAAGCCGGGTGGAGTGGACAGAGTCACGCTTCGCCACCAGCGACGCGCCAGGGGACGCCCACATTTGGTATCGCAGCGTGGTCGCCTGCAATGGCGGGGCCCGAAGATATCTGCATAGCGCATTCAAATAGGTGCACTGCGCACTCTTAAACATCGGACACGTACGCCAAAATGTCGGCGTGGAAGCACAGCCATTCTAGCGCGCCAAGAATCAGAAACGGACCAAGCGGCAGCGCGGCGCCGAAGAAACTTTCTTCGTCGACGTTGGCCACGAGATCGTCGGCGAGCTCTTGCTTGGCCTCCTCGTCCCCCGCCTCTGCCAGCGCACGCAATTCGGCGATTTGCTCGCGCACGCCCACAGGCAGCGGGATCTTTCCGAGCGTGAAACGAATCGCCAAAGCCGCCACCACGCTTTGCACAGCGCCGGCAAAGAGCACGAACACGCTGCCATAAGCGCCTGTCCAAGGGCCCAGCCCCAAGAGCAGATGAAAGTCGCCGCCTCCGATGCCCATGCCGCCAAGTTTT
>JAYWGD010000271.1:0-5846 GCA_043778435.1 Myxococcales bacterium
TTAAAATTCTCATTGTCGGCGTAGCTGATGTTGCCATCCGCGCCAACGCCCGAGCTCGCGCCGATGTCGCGAAATGCCCCAGCGCCATCGTTCAGCCAGAGCTGATTCGACTGACGGCCATACGAGCTCACAATCATGTCGCTGGCACCGTCGTCATTGAGATCGCACGCAGTGACGCCATAAGCGGGACGAGAATTGGTCCCATCCTCAAACGCGGTGCTCGTGCGCGCGGCCATCAACCCTACGGCTTGCGTGACCGCGGAGAACCCACTTCGGCCATCGCCTTGATAGAGCTGCACTTGGCTGCCACTCTCCGAGTTGCGTGCATAAAAATACCCAGTAAAAAGGTCGATTTTGCCATCACGGTTGGCATCCAAGAAGCTCGCTCCAGACGTATGAAGACGCTGCGTCTTGGGTTCAAAGAGATTGGTCTCTCCGGCGACACGAAATTGACCATGTCCATCATTGAGCATCAACTCACTACGATCACCGACGTCAGTGCTGGCAGAGTCAGGGTCGTTGGCGGCGCCGGAGAACACATCCAAATCGCAATCGTTGTCCACATCTGCAAGCACCGTCAGCTGTGTGCCTCGCAGGTAGTCAAGTCGCCCTGTGGTGGAAAAAACGCTGTCGCCACCACGCCGCTGGAAGAGCCTGCTGGCGTAGGTTTGGTCGACAAACACGCGGCCCACGCCTGAGGGCGACGGACGATTCATCCAAACGTGCACGATGCGCGATGCACCCACGGTCTCGCGCACAGAAAGGTTGCCGCGGTTCATGACCAAATCGGCAAAGCCATCGCCATCCAAATCACCGGCAACGATACGCGTGCCCAATGCCGCGCTCAGTCCCCACGCGGCCGTCTCATCGGAAAAGCGCGGCGAGGCCCCGGCGTGAGGGTCGCAAGCCTCAGGCGGGCGCTTGCCAAACGGATACACGTGAAGGTCGGGCGCCGGCGGAAACGCGGCATCGGGCGCCCGCAGAAACGCGGCGTCCAGCTCCACAAAGGGCTCTACCACGGCGGGTTGCTCGACATAAATCACAGGGCCGGCAACAAATTCGGTGCCACACGAAATCGCCAAGAACAAAGCGAGACCACCGCTGCCCAAAAAGAGTTTGCCGTTCACCCCTAAGAAGGTAGCCATCGCCCCCGCTGAAACCAAGGTTTTTCGCGGAGCCTTTGTCAAAGCTGCGAGGAAGCTTCGACAAGCCCCCCCGGACGTGTTCCACTTCCACTGCGAGCTCAAACGATGCGCCGATCTAGATTCTGTCTTTGTTCCCTTCTTCTTGTGGCCACCTGTTTCGTGGTCGTGCCATCTCGCGCACGTGCAGATCTGGGATGGCATGTGGATGTGGGCGCCAGTGAAGCCATCACCATTCCGCAAGCGGTAGAATTCGGGGTCGGAGGTTCTGCCGGTCTACGCATTGATGTGCCCTTCTCGCGCAAGTTTGGCGTGGTGCTAGGCGGCAGCGCCATGGTGCTCAGCGCCGACAAACCGCCTGCAACCGAAGGCCTCACGAGAAAGGCCGAGGGGATCGCGGCCTTCACCAAGCTTGGCCTTCTCTGGCACCCAGTGAGTCGAGACACACGCCGCGGCATGTGGCTGCAAGTGGCCGTTGGCCCGGCGTTTACTGGTAATTTGATACGCCCGTCTGGTTCAGCCGCCATCGGGTATGCCTATCCTCTCACGGACAGCATGCATGTCGGACCGTATGCAGAATACAACTACATTTTGCAACCCGACAATACGCTGCGTCCCGAAGATGCCCACCTTGGCACAATAGGCTTGTCGTTGGGCTTTGGCCCCGCGCCTCGCGACGAAGACAAAGACGGGATCTACGACAGCGTAGATGCATGCCCAAGGATTCCGGGCCTTCGCTCAGAGGATCCCGCGAAACATGGCTGTCCAATGGACGTGGCTCCGCCGCCTGCTGAAGAGGACAAGGACATCGACAAGGATGGGATCTTGATCCCCGCCGATGCCTGCCCCGATGTGGCTGGCGTGGCATCGGAAGACCCGAAAAAGAACGGCTGTCCGGCAGAGGTCGTCGCCCCTGAAGACCCCGACGGAGACGGAATCGTGAAGCCTTTTGATGCCTGCCCTGGCGTTGCTGGAATTCCATCTGAGGATGCCGCAAGCAATGGCTGTCCGAAGGCCGACGGCGACATTCATGTGGAAGCGGACAAGATTGTGGTCGGCGACACGGTGCTTTTTGACACCGACAGCCCGCGTGTGCGTCACCGCGCCTGGCCCACGCTTCAGAAGGTGGCAAAGTTCATCAAGAGCAACCCCGATATCCGCGAGGTCACCGTCGAAGGGCACGCCGATGCAACGGGCGGAGAGGACTACAACATGCGTCTCTCACTCGACCGAGCGATGGCGGTACGCCGCATGCTGATCAAATACGGTATTGCAGCCGACGCCATCCAAGCCGAATCATTTGGGCGATCGCGACTTCGCGTTCAGACCACCCGTGCCGAGGCGAAAAACAGGCGCGTCGAACTTTGGGTCACCCGCTCCAAAACCCAGGGCGAGGGAACAGGCCAATGAGAAAAATGCAGTCTACACGTTTTTTGCCGGTCGCACTTTTCACGCTTTACCTGGGCAGCTACGCATGCGGTCCCGAGAACGCTTTGGTTGGCGGCCAGTGCGCAGGCGCGCGTTGTAGCGTGGCAGGCGATGCGAGCCTCGATGGCGGCGCGGCTGATGGCGGCGTGGCTGCTGGCAGCGCGAGCGATGGCAGTGCAAGTGACGCCCGTCCCGACGATGGCAGCACGGGTGATGGCAGCAGCCCGGGCGATGCCAATCGCACCGATGCCCAACAAAACGCGGATGCGTGTATTCCCCCGTTTAACCGAAATGAAAGCTGCGGCACCTGCGGCACCGTTTGTGCGGCGCCCAATTCTTTTTGCCAAGAGATCTCTGCGGCGACATTTGCATGCCGACCCCAGTGTGTGGCGCCACTTGGGGCGTGCGGCAATCGCTGCGTCAACAAGCAAACGGATCCCGAGAACTGCGGCGTTTGCGGTTTGCTCTGCTCCACATTTCTTTGCGGCGCGGGCACGTGCGTAGGCTCAACGCCTGGGGACATCGTGCTCGTCGGCCATGATTTCAAGCAACCGTCAGGCGCATCCTCGCAAGGGAGATTGCTGGTCAATGCTCTGTTCTCCGGCGCAACCACCGGCATCCGCGTGCTCTCGTACGAGGAGTTCGCCGACACCGATGCCGTAAACAACGCCAAGTCGGCCATTGCTGCGCTGTCGGCGGGGCGCAACGTGACCTACACCGTCTCGTTCTCCGGAACGTCGCTGTCGTCGAGTACGCTGTCCGTGGATTACGATGCGGTGCTTATTTACGATCAAGCGAACGCCACAAGCGCCCAACTTGCCGGCATCGGCACCTCTAGTGCATCCGCGCTCTCCAGCTACACAGCGCGAGGCGGGAATGTGGTGGTGTTGGATGGAGGCCTCGGACAAATGCCTGTATTCCTCACCAATTCGAATTTGATTTCCGTCTCAGGGCACACGGCGCTTGCTCAGTACACGCCGGTACGAAATGTCGCGCCCTCCGATGCCGTCGGTCGCTCTGTGGCGAGCCCGTACGCTGCATTCAGCAACTCCACCACCTTCACGACCTCGGTGCCCGAGGGCCCGAATGTCACCTATGTGGTGCGCCAAGGAAGCACAGGCTTGGGCTTGCCCGTGGTCATCCACAAGGTCGTTCCTTAGGGCACTTCCGTCAGGACATTCACTCAGAAGAGGCGAGTCTCTTGAGCATGATTCGTAAGTGTGACGAATGTGTGTTTCCGAGCTCTGGAGGTGCTCCTGACGCAGTCTTTGGCCAGTTGACCGTCCCCCTTGAGCCAACCAAACCTTCATTACAACACAACGCACCGTTTTGAGGGCAACGCGTGTCGCTTGTCACTTCTCGAGCACGAGGAGTACGACGCATAAAGTCTTCGAGAATTGCTCCCCGAGGCCTTCGCGGCACCATGCACAGGAGTATTACAGCTTAATCATGGTGCCCCACGTACCTCCGTGGCACCATGGCAACGCGATGTCAGTTTATCTTGAACGACCGGACGAAGCAGATGCGCAGGCCGCACTGGCAGCACTTGAGGTTATGGATAGTTCAGAGGAACCCGCATTCGATGCCATTGTGCGCGCAGCGTCGATTGTATGCGGAGTACCGATTGCACTCATTAGTTTGCTTGATCTGGAGAGGCAGTGGTTCAAGGCAAATGTTGGGCTGCCTGGCGTTTCGGAAAGCCCTAGGAGTATTTCGTTTTGCGCCCACACTCTTCTTGGCGATGGATGGTTAGAAATCTCGGACGCTGCAAAGGACGGCCGTTTTTTGAGCAACCCCATGGTACTCAACGGCCCCGCGATTCGTTTTTACGCGGGCGCATCAATCACCGCGAAAAATGGAAGCGCTATTGGCACATTGTGCGTCGCCGACAGCACAGCGCGGAGCCTATCCTGCGAGCAGCGCGAGACCTTAAAAGCGTTGGCCGTCGTGGCCAGCCACGCACTTAACGGCCGGCTGGCTGGAAGATTGCTGGCACGAGAACGCGAACGGCTTGCTGTGGTCGCTGAAGTCAATGGAGTCGGAGTGTGGGAACTGAATGTAAAAACGGGCGAAGCTCGGTACAGCTTCCGTTGGGCGGAGATTCTCGGCGAGACACTAGAGACCCTGGGTACACATTCCTTAGGTACTTGGCTCGAGCGTACCCATCCCAGCACACGGGACACGATTGAGTCGGAAATCCTGAGTCAGATCACCAACCACGAGGGTGTGCTGGAGATAAGTTCAAGGGTCCATCATCGGGATGGCCACTGGAGATGGGTCATCGATCGCGGCAAAGTGACAAGCTGGGACCAAGAAGGGCATCCGGAGTGGATTGTTGGGTCTCGTCGTGACGATACCGCCCGCCGAGAGCGTGAGGAGCAGCTGCATAGAAGCGAGAAGTTGCTTGAACGAACCGGCCAGCTCGCTGGTGTGGGTGGGTGGGAGCTCGATTTGACAACCCGAGTGCCTGTCTGGACCGACCAGGTCCGCCGCATTCATGGAGTCTCCGCGGAGTACGAGCCAACTCTCGAAGGAGCCGTCAATTTTTATGCTCCCGAGGCGAGACCACTCATCGAAGCTGCAATCGCCAATTCTATCGCTACCGGGCAATCCTGGGACCTTGAAGTCCCTTTCATTCGCGCGACGGGCGAGCAGCTCACCGTGCGTGCGGTTGGACAAACCGAGTATCACGAGGGCAAAGCGGTCAGGCTTTTGGGTGCATTTCAAGACGTGTCCGAAGTCGTTGCACAAAGAAAAGCCCTGAAACGCGCCCTGGAGCGCGTAGAGCTGGCCACGGCCAGCGGCGGCATTGGAATCTGGGAGTACGATGTGGTCACTCATCAGATGAGCTGGGACGCCTCGATGTACCAAATCTACGGTGCCATTGCGTCCGACGACACGCCTCCGCTTGCGATGATGGCCGCGCAGGTGCACCCGGACGACCGCGCCTCTCTCGATGCGTTGTTCGCAGCAGCTGACCGCGGCGAGTTGGAAGTCGTAGACATTGAACATCGTATTGCATTGCCCGACGGGCAAGTTGGCCACGTGCGTGCTTCTGCGCGCCTCGAGTACAACGAACTCGGTGAGCGATCTCGAATGGTCGGCGTTCTCTCTGACGTGACTCCTCTACGACGGCTAAGCGCGCAGCTGGCGGAGCAACACGAGTTGCTGCGTGTCACGCTGCAGTCGATTGGAGATGCAGTGATCACCACCGATGCATTGGGCGTTGTCACCTGGCTCAATCCGGTTGCGGAACATCTGACGGGGTGGGTGAAC
>JAYWGD010000272.1:0-5834 GCA_043778435.1 Myxococcales bacterium
CGGGGCCGATTCTGGCGGCATGTGCAACGAGTAGCGACGCTGCGCCACCGCACGGCAGAGCTATGGTCTACGACCGCCGCGCATGTCGTTGCGCACGCCTGTGGCGCCCAGCACCAGTTCGCGCACCGAGCCAAGATGGGTGAGATTTGGAACATCGTAGCGTGCACGCGGCTCGCGAGGCGCGCACGTGTCTTCAGCTGGCATGGACGGTTCAATATTGCGCATGACGGTCTCCGAGAGCAGAGCTCTACGACGAGACTTTCAGCTCGGCGCTCACCGGGCCAAATTGATGACATCGATTTTTTCGTACGCTTATGTAAGTATTTTCCCTAGGTACGCGCCTTCATCGGTAGTGAGCGCACTCTCACTTCAGGCGAGCGACCATGGCTCCGCCCACAACGCGAAGCGCGCGTCTAGGCGTTCACACCAAAGTGCTTCAACTTTTTGTAGAGACCTTCGCGCGTGATCCCAAGCGCACGCGCCGCAGCCGACTTGTTGCCTTCATGCTCTTGCAGGCTTTCGGAAAGCAGCACACGCTCCACGCTGTCCATCATGTCGGACAGCGTTCCCTTCGCGGGCTTTGCACGCGCCACACCGGCCTGACTCTCGCGCACCGCCGGCGACAAATACTCCTCAGCCACAAACATGCCCGGCGGTGTTTGAATCACCAAACGCTGCACCTCGCTCTGCAATTCACGCACATTGCCGGGCCACGAATACGCTTGCAGCAGGTTGAGCGTGCCAGGCGAGAAGCCCTCCGTCTCACGCTGAAACTCATGCGCGTAGCGCCTCAAAAATGTGCGCGCCAAAAGCGGAATGTCTCCTCGACGCTCTCGTAGCGACGGGACGTAGAGCGGGAACACCCCAATGCGATAATAGAGATCAGCTCGGAATCGTCCGGCCTGCACTTCTTGCGACAAGTCCCGATTGCTGGCGGCCACAAGCCGCACATCCACACGACGGCTCGTCGTGCCGCCCACCGAACGGACTTCGCCTTCTTGCAGCACTCGCAGCAATTTTGCTTGTAGAGACAGCGGCAACTCGCCCACTTCGTCCAAGAACAAAGTGCCTCCGTCGGCCACATCAAACAGGCCGCGCTTGTCGTCGTGGGCGCCCGTAAATGCGCCTCTCACATGACCAAACAGCTCGCTCTCCATCAACGCCTCTGGCACCGCCGCGCAGTTGATCGACACAAGCATCTTGTTCCGCCGAGGTGAGCTCTCGTGCACAAAGTTGGCAACGCGTTCCTTGCCCACACCTGTCTCGCCATAGATGAGCACGCTGGCTTTGGTCGGCGCCACCTGCAACGCCGACTCGACGACACGCGTGATGGCCTCGCTCTCGCCAAGAATGCGCGTGGGCGTTGATGGATCATTCTCGCGGCGGGCACGCGCAGAGTTTTTCAGGTAGCGATTCTCGGCATCGAGACACGCCTCAGCCACACGCAACTCGCGAATCAGACGAACGTGTGCAAGCGCAAGCGACGCACCTGCTGCATAGAGCGCCAAGGCGTCGACATCGGCCGGCAACATCATGCGCCCCTGATCTCGATTGTCGACTTGAAGCACCCCAAAGATCTCGTCGCCCCGCCACAGCGGCACCGCGATTGCCGAACGAATGCGGGTCGCCAAAAGCGACGCTGAAGGATCGAGCTCCTGCATGGCATCACTCACAAGCACCGCCGCGCGATCACGAAGCACGCGTCGAAAGATGCCCGTGGAGACCGGCACACGCTCACCCGGTGCCATCCCTTTGCGCACGGCGTAGGCCGATACAAAGGCGCCTTCGCGTTTGGCATCTCGAAGCATGACGGCTGCGTGCGTGGCCTCTGGGACCAAGCGAAATGCGGCCTCCCCCATCGCGACGAGCAACACGTCTATGTCTTCGATGCCCGCGGCGGTGCGGGTGAGCTCGGTGATATTGGCAACGCTCGCGGCACTCAAACCCAATACGCTAGGGTCGCCCGCGAACTCCACCATACGGCGGGAGGCCACCACGTTGGCGTTGTCGGCCTGATCAATCTCGACGGCCAACGTCAGACCGCGCTCGTACATCAGCAGCTCATCGCCGTGCTGCAGCGCAATGGGCTCATGATGACGATGAGGCCGCTTCACGCCATCGCGCACCAAAACAACCACCGTTTCGGCGCCGTGAACGAAAGCCGCGTAGCTCTCAGCAGTAGGCGCGATGCGAAGATGCTCGGGTTCCAAAGACTCGGCCCGAAGCGCACAATGAGCCGCGCTGCCCACCCACAACTCGCCATGACTTTCGACGCTCAGCGCTGCGTGGGCGCCCAACCCCCGAAGGCGTATCATTTGCCTTTGCGCGCGCGCAGCTTGTCCGCCAATTTTGCAGACGCGTCATCGAGCGCAGCAACGCCCACACGTTTGCCTACCGCAGACTCGAGTGCCCCGGCCGAGATGTCATCGCCCAGGGGTGCCAAGTGATCGATGGCCGTCAGGGTGGGAAGCGACACCGCTTTGCCCGAGGTGTAAGATTGCACCAGGTCGGCGCGGGTGTTGTCGCTGCCGTACATGCCGGCCATCCATGCAGCCTTAAGGGCGACCGCGATGGTGGTGTTGTCCTGCGCCGAGCTCTTGAGAAGAAGTCCAATGTGCGCGGCAGGGTCCTTCTTTGCGGTCGCCAGTGCGCTTACGCATGCATCGAAAAACTTCTTCTCCGAGCTGTCGGCAGCGGCATGTTTTGACACCAAAGCGCCCACTGCAGCGACGTCTTCAGGGCCCATCAACTTCGACAGACTTACAAGCGCACTCTTTTTGAACTCATCAGCAAAATCGCCCTTCGCATCTTCGATTTCCTTGCTCAAAAAGGGCACCACCGCCGGGTCCATCAGCGCCGCCGAGACGGTGGCCAAAAGCGCGCGCGCATTGGCCGAGCCCATTAAGCTGTCGGCCGGGATCTTCTTGAAGGAAGCAACAAATGCATCCACCGATCCCTTGGTCGAAGGGAAGTTGACCAGCGTGAGTGTGAGCGCGGCACGGTCGGCCGGATCGGTGGCTTTGTCGAGCACGGAGATCACCGCATCGCGTCCTGCAGGGCGAGAGATAGCCGACAGCGCTTCGGCTATCATCGCGCGCCACTTTCCGTCGGGCAGCGCCGACGTCAGCGCCAAGTATTCGGCATCACTGCCCGCAAGTGCCCCGAGCAATGCGAGCTCGGATGCGGCTGGAGTCTTGCGAAGAGCCGCAATGAAGGTGGGAGCCGCGCCGCCCTTGCGAGGATCAAGCAAACACGCCACCAGCGCACGCGCGCCATCCGGAGCCTTCAGCGCGCCGAGCACATGTGCCGCCGTGGACTGAGCGTATTCCAGTCCGTCCGTGCGCTCGGTAGGCGTCGCGCCCACGGGCAAGCGAAGCATCGCGGCGGCCTTCGGCGCATAGCTCGGAGCTTTGACCGACACGACCGCATCCGTAAGCGCCCGCACCGTCTGAATAGACTTTAGCGTGCTGGGCTTTGAGCTCGCAAAACGTGACCAAAGCTCGTCGGTCACATTGGCCGGAATGGCCATCCCCGCCTTGGCCATGGCTGCAATGGCCGAGGAAGCATCACGAAGTTCTTCGGGCGTAGCGGAGCTTCCTGCAGACAAAACTTTGGCGAAAGCGGGGAGCGCCGCCGCATCACGCATATCAGACAAAAGCTTGACGGTTTCCATACGGGTCTTCTCGTCCAGCCCAGGGGTTCCGGCTACCGCCACCAGCGCGGGCGTCACGGATTTTGAGAACTCTACGACTTCGGGCTTGGTGCGATCGCTGCCCGACTTGGACATGCGATCCTCGAACATCTGACTCAGTCGCTTCACCGAATCAGAACGCTTCGCGACATCGTCCAAACGCTTCACCCAAGTGGAAGGAGCCGCTTCGTCGGCACAGCCAGAAACCATGCCCACCGCCATGAGCGCGGCCGGAGCCTGCAAAGAGCGAAGCAGGCCAACAAGGCGAAAAGAAACGATCGTGGCTTTCATGGATCGGGACGCTACGGCGGCGTGCTCTTTGTTGTCAACGTTCACCCCCACAAGATACCCCTTGGGCGACATGAATTTTTCCTCTTTGCTGCTTGCCGCCGCCACCCAAGTTGTAAGCCCACCAGCCTCTACTTTGGACGTTCATGGCAACATCGAATTCCCTGGTGCGCTCTCCGCTTTTTTTGCTGCAGCTCGCGCACTCGATTCGGGCACCGCCAGCGACGATGTACGCGTTGCCCACTTTGGTGATTCGCATAGCACGATAGACTCGCTTCCTCGAAGCGCTCGAGCCGCCCTGCAGAAGCGCTTCGGCAATGGAGGCCGAGGCTTTGTCATGCTCGGGCGCCCGTACGATTGGTACAATCAAGAGGGCATTTCCTCTGGTGAAACCAAGGGATTCGTTCGTAAAAAACATGCAGATTACAGCGGACCCGGAGGCTTGGTCATGCATAGCGGCGCACGCGGCGCGCATCTTAGTACCCAAGTCGAAGCCAGCACTTCACGGGTCACCTTGGTCTACGAGCGACATCCCAACGGTGCGCCCCTCACGTTGCTGGTCGACGATACCGTCACCGCCGTCTCCACAAAAGACAGTCTGAAAACAGGTGCATCCTACACAAGTGTGGATGTCCCCGCCGGCGCTCACAAGATCGACCTGCGCACCGGCGACGGCGACGCATGGGTCTACGGAGTCGAACTCGAAAGTGACAAGAGAGGCATCGTCTACGATGCCTTGGGCGTAGACGGAGCCCGAGCCGCGGACTTTGTAAAATTCAACGAGCCATGGATCGCGTCCTACATGGCAAGACGGCCCGCCGCCTTGATTGTCCTTGCCTATGGCGCCAACGAAGCGGGCGATAGCAAACCCATCGACGAGCTTGAGCGCTCCGTGAGCGACGCCATCGCCAAAGCAAAACGCCTCGCCCCCGGAGCCTCGTGCTTGCTTCTAGGTCCGCCCGATCGCGAATTCAGAACCGGAAAATCTTGGACGACCCATCCACGCATTCACGATGTGGTTCGCATTGAACGCGCAGCCGCCAGCAGCCAGGGGTGCGCGTTCTTCGACACTTTTGCAGCCATGGGCGGCGACGGCACCGCGCACGCGTGGCGACAGCGTTCTCCCGCCGCATCAAGGCCCGATCACGTGCACTACACACCTTTTGGCTACCGCGCCCTCAGCGACGCCTACGCCATGGCGTTGATGAACGCATACACAACGTGGAAAAACGACCCCGCCAAATAGGCTTCACCTCGACATCCGTCGACCCCAACCACCAAGCCGCGCATCGATATGCGCAAGCTTCGCAAGCGCATTCTCAAAGTATGCAATGCACACGCATCCGAAAGTCCCAGCCACCAATCCGCGCGTCGACATGCGCAAGCTTCGCGAGCGCATTCTGGGAGTGTGCAATGCACACACATCCAACAACCTCAACCACCAAGCCGGGTGTCGATATGCGCAAGCTTCGCGAGCGCATTCCGGGAGCGTGCAATGCACACGCATCCGAAGGTCCCCACTCTGTGCAAATCGCACCTAAAATCTGGCGAACGAACCCGTGTCATCACTCACTTATGTGAGTGATGACACGGGTTCTCTTCCTCTCTCTTCCACAAGCCGAGCGATGCCAGTCGAAAAAAGTAGGCGGCCGGGGAGAGGCGGGGGGTCTCGCGGCCGGGCGCACGCATGTCCGACGACGCGCCAAACGACGCACGGGTACGTGCGCGAGGCGTGCGCACCAACTTATGTCGGGGACCACAAGCTCAAGTCGAGGAGGCTGAAGCCGTTGGTGCGTGCGTCTCGCCCCGATCGCGGAGGAGTTCGTACGACCGGCCAGCGAGAGCCCCCCGGCCT
>JAYWGD010000273.1:0-5826 GCA_043778435.1 Myxococcales bacterium
GACACAAACGTGCTCATGGGCTTGCTCATTGGCAGCATTTTGCCTTGCATCGTGGGCGCTACGACCATGACGGCCGTGGGCCGCGCAGCAGGCGCGATCGTCGAAGAAATCCGCCGCCAGTTCCGCGAGATCCCAGGCCTGCTCGAGGGCAAGCCCGGCGCCGAACCACAGCCTGCCGTCATCGTCGACATCGCCACCACAGCCGCCATCAAAGAGATGATACTGCCAGGCGCTGTGGCAGTACTCTCGCCGGTGGTCATCGGTTTCGTCTTTGGCCCGCAGTTCTTGGCAGGCGCCTTGGCGGGGGCTTTGGCCGTAGGCGCCACGCTCTCGCTCATCATGGCGAACGGCGGCGGCGCGTGGGACAACGCCAAGAAGTTCATCGAAAAGGGTGGCCTTCCTGGTCACGCCAAGGGCTCCGACGCGCACAAGGCAGCCGTGGTCGGCGATACCGTCGGCGACCCGTTCAAGGACACTTCTGGCCCCGGCATCGCGATCCTGATCAAGGTCATGAGTGTGGTGGCGTTGCTCATCGCGCCGCTCATCGCCCTGCGCTGAATAGAGTAGGCGCCTAGAGCGTTGGAGCCCCATTCGTGCAAGATGCACGGATGGGGTTTTTTGATTTATGGGGGCGTAGATGCGGCAAGAACACAAGTGGCCACCAGCACGCCAACACGGGGCAGGCAGCGGAAGTATTTCAGATTTACTCACGCGCGTTGCCATCATTCTCTTTTCGGCCGCCAGTCTTATCTGGGTATTGCTTTTGCCAGGTCGTAGATTGGAGTTATTTGCCCTCGCCTCTGTTGCCCTGCTTTACGGCGTTGCCGGCTGCGTGTGCGGGGTTATGCCTATCGTACTGGATGCCCGAGCAACGAGATGGGGCTTGCTTTGGACCGGTGTTTCATCGGTGCCGCTTTCAGCTTGGGCATTTTCCAGGCTTTCGGAGGGCGGTAGATAGTTATGTCTCCGCGCTCGAGCTTGTGGCACTTGGCGCCCCGCCGGAGCTGCTCGAGGCCGCGCATCAAGACGCGCTCGACGAAGTGCGGCATGCGCGAATTTGCTACGGCATCGCGCAAAGCTTCGACGGCCGCGCGATGGGGCCTGCGCCGTTCCCGGCGGCCCTGTTGCCGCCGGGAACGGCCGACCACGATGCGTGCGGTATGCACGGATGCAGGGAAGGAGTCGGCGTGGCTGGAGCTTGCAAGCGCGATGGTGGCGGCGCGGCTGGCGCAGCACCCGGACTCGCCAGCCTCCGTGCGCGAGGTCTTGCAGGGCATCGCCGCGGACGAAGCGCGCCACGCCGCGCACGGCCGAAACGTCGTCGCGTGGTGTGTGGCGCAAGAGGGCAGTGGTCTCGCAGCGGACATGCCGGCCGCATGCCGCGCGATCGATGTGGAGCACCACGTGCCGCACGCGTCCAGCGGGCTTGGAGCGTACGGCTTGGCGGGCAGCGCGCTGTGGCGGAAGTGCATGCATGATGCACGCAGTGAGGCTGTAGCGTGGTTGGAGGGGATGACGGGCGCGGAAGGCGTGGAGAGGGTAGCGGCATGAAGTGGGCCGCGAAAACGAACACGGGCACGTGGCTGCTGGTGCCCGGAGCTGCCTTGGCTTTCGATCTGATCGCACGCATGCAGCTAGGCTGGCACATCGACTTTGGCGTCGTCGGGCTGCTGTTTTGGTTGCCTCTGTTGCTGATTGGTTTCGCTGGCGGCGTCGTGCAGCTCTGTGCGGGCGCGATGTATGCGGCTCGGCGTGTGCTCCTCATTGCGGGGGCCGTCGCATTGTTGTTGGTCTTTGACGGCGCTGGCGCGCTGTTCGAGGCCGGCCCCGTGTGACAGCGCAGCGGACTCGCTAAGCGATCTGCACGATCTGGTTCAGGCGCTCGCAGCACTCTTGCATCACCTCGTCGCTCACGCGCTTGCTCGCATGGGGCTTGGCGCCACGCATGCGCCAGTCGAAGGACTTGGGCTGATGGCACAAGACGTAGCTGGTCTTCGTGCTGCGCCCGGACGCAGCGCCTGCGACAACCGCGAAGGGGTTGGTGGCATTGTAGCTGGCGGTGGTCATGGGGAGGCCAATCACCAAACTCGTACGCTCATTGAAAGCGCGCGGTGAGAGCACAAGCATAGGGTGCACATCGCGCATCTCCGAGCCCGATTGCGGATTGCAATCAATCCAGATCACCTCTTGGCGATTCGGAACCCAGGTGCTGAGCTTGCTGCGCGCGGCGCTCACCACGACTCTGCGCCTACAGGCATGGCCGCCATCGCTTCGCCGCCATGACGTGCAGGGTCAAAGGCTGCGAGGCGCTCCGCGAGGCTCATGCGACCCGTGTGCACAGGAGTGAGCACGACGCGGTCGCCCTCGACGCTTACGCAAACCTCCGAGTCCACGTGCAAGTGCACCTCACGCGCAATACGCGCCGGGATCCGAACGCCCAAGCTATTGCCCCATTGTTTGACTGCAAGCGTGGCTACCATGAGAATAGTGTATACATGTTTATACGTATGTCAATGAGCGCAGCGTTGGCGCCGCACTTGTGTCTTGTCGCTCCACCTTGCGTCTCCCCTGAAGTTGTACAACAATCCGTACATGGACAATATGTCGTACAGTGCGCTGCGTAGCCAGCTCGCGGATGTTTTAGATCGCGTGACGGACAATCACGAGGCGGTGACCATCACGAGGCAAAATGCGCCCTCCGCGGTGCTCATGTCGCTGGAGGATTACGACGCGCTGATGGAGACGTTGCATCTGTTGCGATCACCCCGCAATGCCGCGCGTCTTGCCGAAGCCATCGCGGATGTGAAGGCGGGCAAGCGTTTGCGCGCAAGGAAGCTCAGTGCCACGTAGCCTCACGTTCCATGAACACGCGTGGGACGACTACCGCTACTGGCAGGACACCGACCGCACCAAGACCAAGCGCATCAACGCGCTTTTACGCGATGTGCTCCGGCATCCTTTCGAGGGCTTGGGAAAGCCCGAGCCGCTGCGAGGTGACTTGGCAGGGTTCTGGTCCCGACGCATCGATGCCGAGCACCGTTTGGTCTACAGCGTCACGAGCGATGCTGTGGTGGTGGTGCAGGCCCGGTATCGCTATTGAGCGTGGTTGTATGGCCAGGTCTCACGACTCAAGCGGTGCGTTGACATCGCGCTGCTAAGCTCCGTGACTTTGCGTATGCTGCGTCGCACCCATGGAGAACGACATCCTCGACGAAACGGAGATCTTCGCGTGCATGGGTGCGAGCCGTGCGCGCTTTTTGCTTATTGGTCGCAAGGCGCTTGTGGCCTACGGGGCTCCGGTGATGACGGCCGATTACGACGTGTGGTTGCATATCGACGACATCGAGGTCTTCAACGGCGCCCTACTCGCTCTAGACTTTGCGCCCAATTGGGATTCCGCGGCAGCACGCACCAGAGGTCGCTATGTCCTTGAAGGGAGCGATCAAATCGATGTGCATGTTGCACGCGCATGTTCCACGCCTGCGGGGGTCGTGCTGGGCTTCGAAGATGCGTATGCGCGAAGCATCTCGCTAGGCGAAGGTGAAGGGGCCGTGCATTGCAGATCTGATCACGACCAAAGAATGGGCCTCGCGCCCGAAGGACATCGTCGACATCGCGTACCTTCGCGCGTTGCAGAAATCGGGCTTCTCATGAGCGAAGCTCCCAAGCCGTCGCCTTCGCTCGTAGATGAGTTTTACGAACGCGTCTTACCGCCCTAGGAGTTTGCCGCAGCGCTGCGTGCTTCCGAGTGCGACGACGAGGAGAATGCGCGCATCGCCGAACAAATCGAGTGGTTCACAAAGCGCTACCCGACGGTGGCGCAACGTTTTGCCTACGTGAGAAATCGCACTGCTGCGTGGCGTAGTACACCCAAGGTGTAGCCGCACAAGCGCGAGCCATTGCGCGCCGCTCAATGCTGCGTGTAGTCTGCATCTCATGCCTTTCCTCGAACAGAACCCCGTGCACTTGGGGCTAGGTGCGACCGTGCAGCCACAACCGGACTTTACCGGCGAACTCGCTTGGTACGAGTCCTACATGACACGGCACGTGGCAGATGGCGCCGAGGGGCGATTGGTTGCGCTGCATAGCTTTAGTGCCAGCTGGGATTCTTGGGAGATGCACCCCGCTGGCGAAGAGCTTGTACTCTGCACTGAAGGCCAATTGGAGCTGGTGCAAGAGCTTGCTAGCGGCGAGCATCGGGTGCCACTGCGCAAAGGCGACTACGCCATCAATCCTGCGGGCGTGTGGCACACGGCCAACTGCACCGGCGCCTGTACCGCGCTCTTCATCACGGCCGGCAAAGACACGCAGCATCGCCCGCGCTAGCCCAAACTTTAGGTTCGGGTCGCTGAGTCTCGCCGCGGCGCTTTTGGCCCCGCGTCTTCGTGCGGCGTATTCTTGTGGCATGCAACCTGTCGCTTCGCTTGTTCTTCAGAGTCGACGTGATCTGCGTTGGTACTTGGGTTTGGTTGCCCTCTTCTCGCTGCTGGTTCAGTTCTTGATCTACCGCAAGGGCGGCATGACCAGTGAGGCCGGCGGGCTCATCCTGCTTCTCATGTGGACGCCGGGCCTCGTGGCATTCGGGCTTCGCGTCGCGTTCAGGCAAGGCTTTGCCGATGTGTCTTTCGGGCTTGGTGCGTCCGGGGTGCGACTCGCGCCGTATCTTGTGGCGTGGCTTACGCCTGTGCTCGTGGGCGCAGTGGCTTATGGCGTCGCGTGGGGCTCGGGCCTCGTCGCGTTCGATGCTGTGCGCTTGCTTGCGAACAAGCACGCCATCGCCGGCCATCCGGTGCTCACGCTCACGAAGGGCGTGCTGATGTGTCTCACCGTGAACTTGCCGGTGGCGGCTTTGTTTGTGGCAGGCGAGGAGTTAGGTTGGCGCGGCTACATGCTCACGCGTTTGGTCGATGCGCGCGTGCCCTACCCAGTGCTTGTCAGTGGTGTGATCTGGCTTGTGGCATATGCCGCTGATCCTTGGCGGACAGTATGTGGTCGGGCCCTCGATCGCGCTCTCAAGCGCAGGGTTTCTGCTGTGCATCGTTGGCGGCGGCGCCGTGGCCGCATGGGTGCGTTTGCGCAGCGGAAGCGTGTGGCCCGCCGTGGTGTTTCACGCGTCTTGGAATGCGGTGATCCAAGGCGCGTTCGACCCGGTTGCGGTAGGCGTAGAGCAGCACGCAGCTGCAGCCTATTGGTTGGGCGAGAGTGGCCTCTTGGTGGCCGTTTGCAGCGCCCTTGTGGGGTGGCTCGTGTGGCGTCGTGATGGAGTGCTCATGCGTAGTCCTCGCGATCCGATTTTGCCATGAGCGCGTGGAGCGTTTCGTGCGTTGACGTCATTCACGCAAGCGCGTGCCGTCGTTGCGAAAGTGGCTCTGGTCGATGTGAAAGTGGTTCCAATGGGCTTGGTTGAAGAAGGGCGTGAGCACGCTTGAGAACACATTTTCGTCGTACGGACGCCTCGAGATGGCGCGCAAAAAATCTGCTTCTTTGCTGCTTGGTACCTCCAAGCTTTTGGAGAAATGCTTGGAGACTGCAATCACTTTTCCGCCCTCGAGCGTGAAGGTGTCGAGATCGATGGCATTCGCATAGCTGTGCTCACTCACCCACCCTGGGTAAGCCGCAATTTCGCGGCAGCTGTAGGTTCCCATTTGGTGCACGGATTTCACGCGCTTGCCGAACACGCGCCGAGCCTCTTCTTGCATCAGCACCTCGAGTCGTGCGAGGCCCAATGCCATCTGGCAGGTGAGCACCGGAGGCGCGCTGTACTTGATGCCTTCAGGTCCTTTTTTGTAGGTAATAAGCTGCTCTGCGCCGCAGGTGAGCTTCCCA
>JAYWGD010000274.1:0-2099 GCA_043778435.1 Myxococcales bacterium
CGTGCCCAAGCATGGCTTGCACCGCGCGCAGATCCGCGCCTCCCTGAAGCAAGTGGGTCGCAAAAGAGTGCCGCAGTGTGTGAGGCGACACGGTGCCGCGAACTCCCGCCGAAAGCGCGTGCTTTGCAAGCAATTTCCAAAAGCCTTGCCGTGTGTAAGGCTTTCCACGCGGAGACAAGAAGAGCTCTGGCGCGTTGTGCTTGGCATAGGAAACACGTGTATATTCCACATAAATCTGAAGGCGCTCAAGAGCAATCTCTCCCACCGGAACCAAGCGCCGCTTGTTGCCTTTGCCAAGCACGGAGACGATGCCGCGCGCGTGATCGACATCCTCGGTACGAAGTCCGACAAGCTCGCTCACACGCATTCCGGCCGCGTACATCATGTAAATCATGGCGGCATGCGTGCGTCCGCTGTGGGTGTCCTCTTTCGGAGATGCCAACAGCAATTCGACGTCACCATGAGAAAGTGGTCGGGGGAGACGGCGACCGAGCCGCGGTCGATCTAAGAGCTCTGTGGGGTCGAGGGCGATCTCTTTCTCGCGCATCAAGAATCGGAAAAACCCCTTAAGACCAGACAAGAGCCTGGCCGTTGAGCGCGCGGCTCCGCCAGACTGGACTTGCAGTGCGAGCACGTCGCGCAACAGGTCAACGCTCACTTCGCTTGGGCTGCGTTCGCCGGCCATTTTCAACATGGCCGACAAGTCGCGCGCGTAAGCTTCCACAGTATTGGGCGAGAGCGCTCTCTCTACGCGCAAGTGCACGAGATACAAGTCGACCCAAGAGTGCAGTGTGCGCACAAGCAAAGGGTATCTGACCTTTCCGCCGAACGAGAACAGAACGACGCCACAATTTCTTTGGCATTGTGGCGCGCAAAAAACTAACTTCCGGCAACTCTGGAACGAACGTTTTGATGGGAGCCGACCATGTCTGAAGACAAGAAACCAAAGATCGATCTCCAGGCACGCCTCGGCAAGACCACAACAGGTGCGATTCCTTCGATGGTTCCGGGGCCTAGCATGGCTCCCGCACCGATATCGGGCGGCATCCCCACGCCGTCGGGCATTGAGCCTTCCAGTGCGCTTGCTGCCGTTGCCGGAAACAGACCTTTTCGTGCGGTGTCCGAGGCGCCTCCTGCGATGCAGCGCATCGAGCTCGATGAGGGCACGATTGAGGTCGCGACCAAAGCCGCATGGAAGAAGGGCTTGATCATGGGCTGCTTGGGCGCCGTCGCGACGTTCGTTGTGGGCTACGTGGCAGGCGGCGCATCAGCTGGTGCAGACGATCGCGCCAAGGGCGTGAAGAGCGCGTCTGAGCTTGCGGAGGCAGCCAACAAGGCGAAAGTAGACTTCACGAAGCTCTCGATCAAACTCGAGGCGGGTCTGAAGACCATTCGTGAAAACAAATTTCCCGACACGCTTGCAAGCGAGCTGGGCGCAATTCATCCCGACTTCGACGGCACGCAGCTTGCCGGGCGTCGCTTCTCGGGCTTTCCGCCCGCTACTGCGCAAAAAGTGGTGACCTTCATCTCGGCCGTGGATGCATTCAACGCCAAGAAGGAAAGCCTAGCGAATTTGCTCTCCAAAGCGCAAAAGCCTCTGACCGAAGTGTTTGCCAACAAGGGCGTGGCCACGGTGGGTTATGTTGTCGCTCTTGGCAAAGACAAGGACAACAATGCAGTTGCATTTCTCAAGCCACTTGCAATGCCTATCAAGCCCGTAGCTGGAAAGTTGGATTTGCCTGCCAAGTTTACCTTCTTGGACCGCGGCGCCAAGGTTGAGGCACCCAAAGCTGGCGCGGGTGCGCCCGCGAGTGGAAGCGCCGCCTACGTCGATCCAGCCACCGTGGAGTCGGCGTTCCCATCGGAATCGGCGGGCGTGCAAAAGCAGTTGAGCGGTGTGCTCGCGGGTGTACTCAGCGACCTCAAAGGTGCGCAAGGTGAGACAGCGGCGGATTCAAAGCCTGGTCTCGTGAAGAGCGCGTCGGAACTTGCAGAGTTGCTCGCGAAGGTTAAGTAGTCGCTCTTCGCTCGCGGCGCTGTGTGTCCTCGGGACTGCAGCGCCGCGTGCGTTTGGGGGGGACCTCGCTCCTATCACCGAC
>JAYWGD010000275.1:0-5825 GCA_043778435.1 Myxococcales bacterium
ACGAAGACGAGATTCTCGCCTAGCGTGTACATATCGAAATCGAAGTCAAACACTGCGCTCGTGACAGCTTTTGCGCAGCCTTTTTCCATGAAATCGTGAGTCTCAATGAGTAGGTACTTGGTCTTTGGGAGCCAAGCTCGAGAAGCTTCTCCAAAGATGTGTTTCTCGGAGGTTTCGATATCAATTTTGAGAATGTCGATCTGATGCATGTTGTACCGCTGCATGAGATCGTCGATGGAGCTTGCCGGAATGCCATTGGGGTCATCGTCGCTGGTCTCCAATACCCGGAATGCCCAGTTCTCTGCGGAGGAGCTTTCGATCTTGAGCTTGCAACTCCGGCTCCAGAGCCCGTGTGGGATACACTTAATTTGAGCAAAGGCCGCGGTGTTGCGTTGCAGGGCTTGGAAGTTACTGGGTTCGGGTTCCAAAGCGTAGACCACGGCGCCTGGATGCTGCTTTGCAAACCAAACACTTGAGCACCCGATGTTGGCTCCGGCATCGATGATGTTCTTAACCTCTCCCTTGATGGGGTAGGAGTACTCCTCCCATAGAAAGATTTGCTTGAAGACATCGAGGTCGGATGTCCCTTTGCGCAGCTGAATCCCCTCATAGGTGGGCGTCATCCCAGCCAAGTGACGTCCGTAAAAGATGGCGGCATCGCGGGCGCCGACTTTCCGAGTTAGTTTCAAGAAATCGACAACACGGAACGTAGGGGTGTGGGGCATCAGGATTGCTTCATCTTGAGAAAACGTTCGGGGCCAAAGAGCGCGGTTGCGATCAAGCGCAGCGATTCTTTCGAGACTTTTCGCTCGCGCACCAAGTGGGGCAAGGAGCGGGCATATTGGCTCAGGCTTCCCCAGAAGTCGCGTCGATACTGAGAGTCGATCAGCTCATATTCGCCGTCGATGTTGGCGTAGCGTGCCTTAAGCTTGCCATCGGCATCGTACTTTTTAATCAGCTCATAAGTGAGCTGATTGGTCGAGCGTGCGCGCAGACAGCCGCGCCGCGCCGACTCGATGCTCACCGTGTTGCAGCTATTGTTGCTGTGTTGTCGATACTTGAAGAGCCGCTGATTCACCATGCCCACGCTTGCCGTCGGATTTGATGCGACCACGAAGGGGCCGATGGTGAGATCAAGATAAGCAAACGCGGTCTGCGAGTATTGTCCGATGATGCGTTCGTATTGCTCGAGGTCGAGCATGCTCCTGCGGATCACGTAGGCCGAGCCTAGCCAGTAGCCTCTGCGAAACAGGACAGAATGCCTCAACGCCGCGCTCCGTTCCGTCTTGGGGACGCGGCTCATGATGCGATCGATGTTGCGATGCGTGGCGTCTTGCACGCCAAGATCACCGAGTGTCTCGTTGACATACACATGCTGGTGGGAGGCCAAAACCATGGCGCTGTCCTCGAGAAACAAGCGCTCTAACTGCTCCAGCTTCGTCGGTATCCAAACATCATCGCCATCCAAAAAAGCAACCAGATCACCTTGAGCCTCGCGCAACCCCGACAGCGTATTCTTGAGCGCACCACCATTTTGGGGCTGACGAATGTAGCGTACTCGGTCGCCATATCTCGCAACGATGGCCGGTGAGCGATCTGTGCTCGCATCGTCGACCACAATGATCTCGTCCGAAGGTCGCGTCTGAGACAACACTGAGTCGATCGCGTCTGCCACGAACGCCTCGAGGTTGTAGACCGTCACGATAGTCGTAATTTTCATTTCGATTCCAGGGGCGTCACAAGTGGAATGCCGAGCATTTTCAGGTAATCACAGATGATGTGATCAATGTGGTAGCTCCGACTTCGCTTTTCAACGGTCTCAGCAGGCAATGGCGCGGACAGTGCGTGCGAGATGCTTCGGGCCAAAGCCGCGGGGTCGCCCGGCGGACAAAGGTAGCCAAACTCGCCGCTTGCAAGAATCTCGGAGGGCCCACTCGGGCAATCCGTACTGACGACTGTTTTTCCAAAGGCCATGGCCTCGACGATGACGTTTCCAAACCCTTCGTTGATTGAGGACAGGACAAAGAGATCACAACGAGAAAGCCAACGATAAGGGTTGGAGTCGTGCCCGACGAAGACAACGCAGTGCTCTAGTCTTAGCTTTATCACAAGGGCTTTGAGCTCCTGTTCCTTGGGTCCGGCACCCAAAATAAAAGTCACACAAGAGCTTCTCAGTTCGTGTGTGGCCAGCGCACGTAGCAACGTGCCTTGGTCCTTCTGCGTGGTCAATCGCCCAATCGACACAAGAATCTTCTTACCCTCGATGTGCAGGGGAAACTGAAGAGGCTCTAACCCTAGAGCATAAATCGAATCGTCGAAAACAGGATTGTAGATGACGCGTGCTTGCGGAAGCGCATGACCCGACGAGCGTCGCAGCCAGGCCAACGTTCCGGCGCTCACCGCTACGATCTGATTTGCATGCGGCGTGACGAGAGTATGCAGAACTTTGAGGAGAGCATCCTCTTTGAGCAACGCGAGCGATCGAAATCGGGGGCTCGCGTAGTGATGGGTGAGCACCAGCTCGAACGACGTACGCGAGATCTTTTGGGCGAAGATCATTGCTACACTTAAGAGATCTCCGGCCACCAACACATGCGTGTAGTGCTCACGTTTCAGCGCTGCAGGGAGCTTTCGAAGATACTCCGCGAACGTGGTGGCGCCTAGCTCGCGCACGAGGACGTCTTTGCTCAGGAGATCGAAGTAGACTCCTTCGCGTTTGCCGAGCAGCAACTCGACCCTGACTCCGGCCCGATGTAGGCCATTGGCGATGTTGACGAAGACGCGTTCAGCGCCACCGCTCTCTAAGTTATGGATCACAAGAAGAACATGAGTCATCGGAGCGCTGTCTAGTCTTTCTGATAGAGTATTTCCTGGCTCGCGTCGTGGAAGTAATAGTCGCGATAGTTTGAGCGCTCAAAGCTGATCGCACCAAACGTGTTCCATGCGATCCCCCATGCGATGGCCAGTTTGGCTGCACGTCCCAGCTCTACTGCGCCCACAGCGAGCAGCACAAAGAGCAAGGGCGCGTAGTCGTTCGAGAAGCGATACCCAAACTGCGACCAACCCGAGTTTTGATACAGAAGGTTCATGGTCAACGGGCCCAACACAGCCACCACTGCGGCCTTGTAGGGGCCGGTCGTTTGTTTTGCTCTGAAGAGCCAAAAATAAAGCGGCGTGGTGAACCACAATGCCAGGCCGTGCTCGTTGATCTGAAACCATGGGCCTAACGCATCGCGCGCGCGCACCCATGGCAGCGAGGTGAGCATCACGCCCATGTTTTTTGCAAGGTAGTGAACGTGAAACAGGCCCCACCTCTGCATGCGTGCATGCCAAGCGACCGCAAGATGCTCATGCCCGAATGCCGCGGGGCTCCAATTGTGAAAACGGCTGTGATTGAACCACGCAGCGACGCCCAAAGCAAACAACACGGGCACGGCCAGCTGAAGCAGAGGGTAGACAAAGACGCGCCAGCGCCGCGCAAACAAAGATGCATGATGCACACGTATCAATTCGCCCAGGAAGAACACCCCCGTAAGGGCCATGGTTGGGCGTGTGTGCCAAATCGCGCCTAACGCCAAACCTGCGAGCCAAGGAAGTGAAGCATCGAGCGCCGCGTTGAGAAACACCACCAGCAAGCCGGAGCCCACCACATGCCCTGCGAACCAGACCGTCCCTTGCACGGCGGTGAAAAAATAAACAGTGCCTACCGCATAGGCCAGCACGAGCAGCAAATTGTCTTGTGTGCTGCGTTTTGAATAACCGCGATCTCGCAGGCGCTCGAGCAGCAGAAACAAACCCGCTGGCGCTATACCGGCCAGCCAGCCCACAAACTGTCCATCGGCGAAATCTTCGGGTGAGCCAGCAAGGGCGACCAATGGCATCATCAACAGTGCTGGAAAGGGCGGAAAACTTACGAATGTCTTGCCCTCAAACTCCGCAAAGTCATTGCCTTGCGCATAGCTTGGGCCCCCATGCACGATGTCTTGTCGGCCGTGCACCCATGCGTCTGCCTGCTGTGCAAAGTGATTGCATGCCGTGTGCGCTCCGAGGCGCGAGACGCCCATCACGCTGAGATACACAGCAGTGGCCGCAGCATAAACGGTCAGCAGGAGCCGCACGCGAGGGGTGAGAAAAGAGGACCAAGTCACAAGACGAAACGCTACCACATCGAACGAAGGCAGCGCTGTGTGGACGCCGTGCGGGTTCTGTTGATTGATGGCTCACGATCGTCCGGTTGCATTCATCGCAAGCGGTGAGGGCACCTGAGTGCGAAGGGCCGTGCGCACTTCGACGAGTGAAAGACGTAGACGCTTACGCAGGTAAGTCGGCAAACACTGAACTTATTACCGGAATTACATGGAACGGAGTTTGCATACAGGTCGTGCGATGGTTCCTCCTTACAACTCCTCGGCACCCTCTTTCGACAGCCGCTCGGTGTCTATTATCGCCAAGAGTCTGTACCGCGAGATGAAGGGCGGAGGCTATTCGCCTCGTGATGTAATGTCTCTTGCTACGGAGCTGTTGGGCATGGTCGCGACGGACGTACGCGCACTAAAGTAAGTCTCTTGGTAGCCACGGTGTTGGCCCCCGCACTGTTGACTCGGTAGCCTCAGCGCCACCTATGTATCGTGCGCATATCACCCAAAAAGACGGCCCCGAACGCACCCAAGAAGTGCGTGAAAAATTGGTCACAGTGGGGCGTGCCGAAGAGGGCAATGTCCTGGTACTTCCGCGAGGCAACGTTTCCAAGAGTCACGCGACGTTGGAATTCTTAGGCGACTCTTGGGTGTTGAGCGATCTTGCGAGCACCAACGGCACGTATCTGAATGGCAAGCGCATCGGTCAGCCTTCGACCGTGTGGCCCGGGGATCGCATTCACATTGGCGACTTCATGATGCGGTTTGAGCTCTTAGACGGGCCAGATTCGGTCTCCGAAGTATCGGCGCTGGAGATCGATTTGGAGTCGGATGAGTCGGACGAGTTTGACGACAACCCCACGGCATTTCGTGCGGAAGGACTCTCGGCGGCGGCGGTTGTGCCAAATCGGCGATCAACGGCGGCGTCGCTGTTGGCCACTCACGCAAGCACGGCACAAGACGCAGATCTCGCGCCCGTGGCTGATGGTGATGACCCGCCCACCGCGGGGTTGATGCACCACAATGTGGCGCCGATGGTGAATGCCGACACCCGAAAGGCGAGCGTCAGGCTCTCGCTTGTTTCGTTGATTGAAAGGTTTTTGGCGACGCCAAAGGCGCTCCAGAAAGCGGCCGTCTTGGCGCGTGGAGCGGCTTCATCGGCGGAGCTGCGCTCGGGGCTCGAACAAGCATTTTCAGACCTTCGCTTGTCTGGAGAGATCTCGGCCAACGCTGTGCGTGATGAGCTCATCGCCGCAGCTCACAACGAGCTCTATGCATTGGGGCCGCTCGCCATGTTGGTGGAGCCTTCCGGTTGGAGTGAGGTGACGGCTCGTGGCGCAGGTGAACTTGTGGTGATTCAACCCGACAATACCCGCTCCCGGGCTGTTGGGTTCTCGACGCAAGCCAGCTTTTTGGCTGGTCTTCGCCGGTTGCGCGTGATGTGTTCAGGTGTGGTGCGCAAAGCAAACGGCGGATGGGATGGCGTGTTAAACGGCTGCTCTGTTCAGGTGCTAAGAAACGTTGCGGGCGTCTCGCTTCACGTGAGGCGCTATGCGTCGGAGCTTCTGACGTTGGAGGCGATGGTGCTTCGGGGCCATCTCGATCACGCATCCATGGCTTTGGCAGAGGAGTTGGTGGGGGGCCCGCGCAATGTGCTGCTTCTGGGAGAGCC
Organism: Myxococcales bacterium; assembly: GCA_043778435.1. GTDB lineage: Bacteria > Myxococcota_A > Polyangia > Polyangiales > Polyangiaceae > JAAFHJ01. The sequence goes on from JAYWGD010000275.1 coordinate 5,809, forward strand.
CAAATCGGCAATGCTGT
>JAYWGD010000276.1:0-5824 GCA_043778435.1 Myxococcales bacterium
TCAAGCCCAAAGTTAGTTTTTTTTAGCCATTTTTGCCTTTGATGTGGATAGTTGGTTTAAATAAAAAAAACAAGGCGACCATTGCCCCCAAAAAACAGAACGCCAACCGGAGGCACGGGTGCAGGTCCTGGCTCGGACTTCGACGCGCGCCCTGAGCGTGCGTGAAAGCGGAACATCCCTGCACGCCCGCAGTGAAAACGCGATAACGAAAAATATGCATGGTGAAGCCGCGTTCTATAGCCAGTTCAACCTTGCCGCGTTGGTGGAGGGTTCGCTTCGAAGTGCGTTTCGAAGCGCCGTTGCTCCAGAGAAGTCCTCTCGGCCTGCCTCTGTTCTGGTCATTTCGTCAGCCCAGTTGCTTACCAACCCGCTGGTGCGTGCGCTGCCCAAAAGGTCGTCCGCACGTACGCCCAAAGCGGGTGGTGAAGAAGAAATGCAGCGGGCGGCCTGGGGTTATGCGGACATCGCATTCCGGGGCACGCCCAATACGTTTCTCGCGTACAAAAACATACTGGATTGGCTCTCCGCAGATGCGGACTTGAATGACTCGAAAGGCAAGGCGCCTACGAGCACGTTGCCCGCCGCGCCCTAGCGCAAAGTCAGCGCGGCGCCAAAACCTTCGCGCCACGAGGCGCTTTCCCTAGCGCCTCAGCCAGCGCCTGACGGAGCAGCTCAACCAAAGCGTCTGTCACTCGGCGACGCATCGCGCGGCGACTCACAACGACCCCAATTTCGCGCACCGGCGCGTGGCCCACAAAGGATCGCAACTGCGCGCGGCGACGCGTAGGCGAAAGCCCCCTGGCCACCAGCGCGGGCAGAATCGTGGCGCCGAGTCCTTCATCCACCAAGCGAATGAGCGTCTCAAAGCTTGCAGATTCGAACTGCGTCCGCCTGTCAACCTCGGCCTGTGCGGTGCCGCGTCCGCGAGGCGCGCTGCAAAACGACAGAACTTGAGTGCGAAAGCAATGCCCCTCGGGCATCACCCAAAGCCCACGTGCAGACACGTCTTGTTGCCGCAATCGCACGGACTTGAGCAACGGATCGCCAGGCGGCAAGTAGGCCAGCATCGGCTCCAGCGCCACGCGGGTCTCCATGAGCCCCGCGACCCCAAGCGGCGTTGCAGCGATTCCTACATCAATGGAGTCAGCCTGCAACCTTGCGAGCAGCACCGAGGTCTGCAGTTCTTCGATGTGCACCCCGAGGCGCGGAAACGCTGTAAGCAGCGGGCCCAAAAACATGGGGACCAACGTCGGAGACAGGCTTGGAATCACGCCCACACGAAGCACGCCGCTGGCGTCTGCATCCGACGACACCACATGAGCCAAGCGATCAGCTTCGCGCACAACCACCGCAATCTGAGCGAGGGTGCCTTCCCCCTCAGGCATCACGATCACTGGCTTTTTGCTGCGATCAAACAGCGTTACTCCAAGCATTTCCTCGAGCTTGTGCAACTGCATACTCAGGCCGGACTGCGACACTCGGCACACTCGAGCTGCGGCGCGAAAGCTCTCCGACTCGCGCACGGCAAGCGCGTAGCGCATCTGCGAAAGGGTCACTTGGCTCAAATCCATACGCCTACTTTAATGTTCACTTTTGATGAACACAATGCACGATTCAATCGATTGGACAGAATTGAAAATCGACATCAAAGTGGGGTCATCCGCCAACGCAGTCTCGCGAAGGCCCAACCCACAGGAATGGCAATGTCACTCATCAACACCACCATCAAGCCCTTCAAGGCCACCGCATTTCACAACGGCAAGTTTGTCGACGTCTCAGAGGCGACACTGGCCGGCAAGTGGTCCGTCTTTGTGTTCTACCCCGCAGACTTTACCTTCGTGTGCCCCACCGAGCTCGAAGACTTGGCCGATCGCTATGCAGAGTTCCAAAAGCTAGGCGTAGAGATCTACGGTATCTCCACGGACACGCACTTTGCACACAAGGCATGGCGCGATGCTTCGCCCGCCATCGCCAAAGTCCACTACCCACTTATTGGCGACCCCACCGCACGTCTCGCACGAAACTTTGAGGTTCTTATCGAAGAAGAAGGCCTCGCTCTGCGCGGCACTTTCGTCATCAATCCCGAAGGGCACATCAAGCTCTACGAGATTCACGACAACGGCATCGGTCGTGACGCCGGCGAGCTTTTGCGCAAAGTAAAAGCCGCCCAATACGTGGCCTCACACCCTGGCGAAGTCTGCCCTGCGAAATGGCAAGAGGGCGCCGCAACCCTGAAGCCCTCGCTCGACCTGGTCGGAAAGATCTGAGGCAAAAGCCATGATAGACGACGCCCTTCGCGCACAGTTGCAGTCTACACTTACTCATCTCAAGGCCCCCATTGAGCTCACGGCTTTCTTGGATCAGAGCCCTTCGTCAGACGAGTTGCGTACCCTGCTGCAAGAAATCGCGCGGGCGTCGTCGCTCGTGTCTGTTCAAGAGCGCATCGATGCCGAGAGAAGCGAGCGTGCTCCCTCGTTCACCATCGCGCTCGCAGGCCAAACGCCGCGCGTGCGATTTGCAGGATTGCCTTTGGGCCACGAGTTTACGTCGCTCATTTTGGCGCTGCTTCATGTCAGCGGGCATGCGCCGCGCATCTCGTCCGACGAGCTTACCCAGGCCGAATCGCTCGCAGGGCCACTTCACTTTGAAACTTACTTCTCTGCAAGCTGCCAGAACTGCCCCGATGTGGTGCAGGCCCTCAATGTTCTCGCGGCACGCAACCCTCATGTGCAACATACAACCATCGATGGCGCACTTTTTCAAAGCGAAGTCGAGCAACGTCAAGTACTTGCTGTGCCTTCGGTGTTTCTCAACGGTGTGTTGTTCGCGCAAGGTCGCATGGAGATCGCCGACATCTTGAACAAGCTGGACACGGGCAGCGCAGCGCGCGACGCGGCGCTGCTTGACGCCAAAGAGCCCTTCGATATGCTTGTGATCGGTGGTGGTCCTGCAGGCGCCGCGGCGGCTGTCTACGCCGCCCGCAAAGGCATACGCGTGGGCCTTGTGGCCGAGCGCTTCGGCGGACAAGTGGCCGACACTCTGGCCATCGAGAACTATCCTTCGGTGCTTGAAACCGAAGGTCCAAAAATGGTGACGGCGATGGAGGCTCATGTCCTGAGCTACCCGGTAGACCTCATCAAACGACAGCGTGTGTCGCACATTTTACAAGGTGATTTGCTGAGCGTAGAGCTCGAAGGCGGAGCAACGTTGCGCGCACGCAGCATCGTCGTTGCGCCCGGCGCACGATGGCGCGACTTGAATGTGCCGGGCGAAACGGAATACCGCACGCGCGGCGTCACGTATTGCCCACACTGTGATGGGCCATTGTTCAAAGGCAAAAACGTAGCCGTGATCGGCGGCGGCAACTCTGGGGTCGAGGCGGCCATTGATCTGGCAGGCGTCGTGGCTCACGTGACACTTCTTGAGTTTGCCGCTGAACTCAAGGCCGACGACGTGTTGGTCCGGAAGCTCAAGAGTCTCGCAAATGTGACCGTGGTCACAGAAGCGCGGACGACAGAGGTCGTTGGAGATGGACACAAGGTGGTGAGCCTTCGCTATGAAGCTCGCGCCACAAGCGTGCAGCACGAATTGCCCGTCGCTGGAGTCTTCGTGCAGATTGGGCTCTTGCCAAGCACGGGCTTTCTCAAAGACGCACTCGCGCTCAGCCCATTCGGCGAGATTGTCATCGACGCAAAGGGGCAGACATCCATGCCCGGCGTGTTCGCCGCAGGCGACGCCACCACGGTGCCCTTCAAGCAGATTGTGATCGCCGCAGGTGATGGCGCCAAGGCGGCGCTAGGCGCGTTCGAACATCTCATGCGCGCCTACGAGGCGTGAAACACAAGCACAGCCGGGTGGCCCGTTCCTAGCCGAATGGGCCACCAAAACGCTGAACCACCGCCACACGCCAGCGCCGTACCAGAGGCTTGTTGAGCAAGTCCTCTACCACCACTTCCAAACGCCAAGTGTCGGTTCCGCTGTCGTGAAACACAGAGTAAAGTGGCAAATACACCACCGTCGTGTGCCGATCCAATTTGAGTGAGGAGGCCGCCTCTTCCGACGCAACAGGATTCTTTTCCGATGCCAACTCCGGCAAACGCATCCACTGTGCGTCGCACATTTGCAAGTCAATCGGTGCGCTCAACGGAGCTGTCGTCTTGAGCGCTGGACGACCTCCCGGCAACAACCACTTTTCTATGTCAGACACATTGGTCGAGAGCATGCCCACTTGTTCGCACCCGGTGCGCACCGTACGCCACTCGCCCTGCAGCATCTCCCTCATCGGATGCGCGCTCTCCCCACGAGCCTCATCGGACAACCCCGTGTTCGCGGGTGGAGGTATCAGAAACGAACCTAAAGGCCGTGTACAAGCGCATGTTGCAACGGCCACGATCAGGATGGTCGCCAAGCGTGCACGCTTCCACGTCGAGTTTTGTTTTATAACCATTTGCAACAATCGCCTCAAGTTCAAGCCGCGATCCAAACGCGCTCTGATACGACCTGGGTGGCTACCACGAGTTGACTTCGGCAAAGCGTTGTTGCTCAAGACAGCTCAGCTTGGCACTGATGCTTTTGCGCGACATCTGCGAGTGAATGACTGCGGAGACCCCAACCAAAACGGAATCGATCACGTTGGCCTGCGACGCAGCCTAGGGACTCCCCTACCGCCTTTTCTTCTCCGGGCCCTTGGCCCCAGCAAATTTGCTCTTCAATTTGGCCTCACCGTAAGGCCCAGCCTTCGACGGCATCGCGCTGCCCGCCTCACCACGCTCTGCGCGCCCTAGCTCGTCACGCAAACGGGAAGCTCGCTCGAAGTCCAGTTCCTCCGCCGCAATAAGCATCTCGGCGCGCAGCGACACGATACGAGCCGGGTCCAGTTCACGCTGTCTTGGTGCATCCCCGGTGGCTCCCTCACTTTCCGCCTTGCTCTTCGGGATCGGAAAGTAATCCATCGTGCCGGCGGCCGGGTTGAGCGAGCTGATGGCACGAATCACGGTGGCCGGCGTGATGCCGTTCGCCGCGTTGTATGCGACCTGAATCGCACGGCGGCGGTCGGTCTCGTCCATCGCCCTCTTCATCGAATCCGTGATGCGATCTCCGTACAAAATGACACGTCCATTCACGTTTCTCGCCGCGCGGCCGATGGTCTGAATGAGCGAACGAGCGCTGCGCAAAAACCCCTCCTTGTCGGCGTCGAAAATAGCCACAAGGGATACTTCGGGCAGGTCCAATCCTTCCCGAAGCAAGTTGATGCCAACCAGCACATCAAACTCGCCGAGGCGCAAGTCGCGCAAGATCTCGATGCGCTCGATGGTGTCTACGTCGGAGTGCAAGTACCGAACCTTGACGCCAATCTCCTTGTAGTACTCCGCCAAATCTTCGGCCATGCGCTTGGTGAGTGTGGTGCACAATACACGTTCTCCCTTGGCGACGGTGGCGCGGATCTCGGCGAGCAAATCATCGACCTGGCCCGCCACCGGACGCACTTCGATCTGCGGGTCCACAAGCCCCGTGGGGCGAATCACCTGCTCCACAAACACGCCGCCCGTTTTCTCCAACTCGTAGTTGCCTGGAGTCGCAGACACATAAATGGCCTGATGCACATGGCCCTCAAACTCGTCGAATTTCAGAGGCCGATTGTCGAGCGCACTGGGCAACCGAAAGCCATAGTTGACGAGTGTTTCTTTGCGCGACCGGTCGCCCTTGTACATGGCGCCCACCTGCGACACCGTCTGATGCGACTCGTCAATCACCAGCAAATAGTCCAGCGGAAAGTAGTCAATCAAGGTGGGCGGCGGGTCACCTGCTTTGCGCCCGGAGAGGT
>JAYWGD010000277.1:0-5822 GCA_043778435.1 Myxococcales bacterium
ATCACGGACAAGCTCGGTCGTTACTTTGAGGAAAATCCTCAGACTGCGCGCAAGATCGTCGAGAAGGCCATCATGGCTGCCAAGGCCCGAGACGCGGCACGCAAAGCCCGTGAGGTGGTGCGCAAGGGTGCGCTCGATTACACCACGCTCAGCGGCAAGCTAGCCGATTGCCAAACCAAAGATCCGGCGCTTGGGGAAATCTATCTCGTAGAAGGTGACTCCGCGGGCGGCTCTGCGAAGCAGGGCCGCAACCGCAAGTTTCAGGCCATTTTGCCGCTTAAAGGCAAGATCCTCAATGTGGAGCGGGCGCGTTTTGATCGCATGCTTACCTCGGCCGAAATCGGCACGCTCATCGCAAGCCTCGGCTGCGGCATCGGTAGTGTGGAGCAAGGCGGCAACTTCGACATCGAAAAGATTCGCTACCACAGCGTGATCCTCATGACCGACGCCGACGTGGACGGAAGCCACATCCGCACCCTGCTACTCACGTTCTTCTATCGCCAGATGCCGCAGCTCATCGAGCGTGGATACTTGTATATTGCACAGCCGCCTTTGTACCGAGTGTGGAAGGGCAAGAAGAGCCTCTACATGAAGGATCAAGCGGCCTTGGATCGCTTCTTCTTGGAGCAAGGCGTGGATGGTTTGGGCATCAAGGGCAGCCTGGGCCACACCGTGTCGGGCGAGCCTCTCTTGCGTTTGGCAGAGCGTATGCGTGCGTTCTACAATGTGCTTGTGCGTGTGGAGCGCCGCGGCGACTCGCGCATTGTGTCGGCGGCATTGCGCCGCGCGCACCTGTCCAAAGAGAGCATCAAGAGCGAAGAAAAAGTGCGCGCCGCCATCGAGCCTATCCGCGCAGAGCTGCTGAAAAAGCGCCCAGATATCTTCCCGATTCAGTTCAACGTGGGCCATGACACCGAGCACGGGGTGTGGGTGCTTGAGGTGTTGCCGCGCCCCGGCTCTGCAGGTCGCGACACGCGCCTCGATTGGGCCTTGGTGACCAGCCCGGAGTTTGAGGAGCTTCACTCGATCGAAGAAGATCTGCGCTCGCTGGGCGACATGCCGTACTACGCGCGCGCGCTCAAAGACGGTGAGAGCGACACCGATCAGACCGAGCTCGAAGACGCAGACGCGCTTTGGGATCACATCGAGAGTCGCGGAAAAAAAGGCTGGAGTGTGCAGCGCTACAAAGGCCTGGGCGAGATGAACCCCGAGCAACTTTGGGAGACCACCCTGGACCCGAATGCGCGCGTCATGCTGCAGGTCAAAATGGACGACGCCGTGCAGACAGATCAGATCTTTACGGTGCTCATGGGCGATCAAGTCGAGCCGCGCCGCGAGTTCATCGAGAAGAACGCACTGAACGTACGCAATTTGGATATCTAAAAGAGATGAAAAATAGATTTGTGTTGGTCTCTTTGGTGATGATCACGTCCGCGCTGGCTGCCGTGCCATCGGTTGCCCTTTCTTCGCCCGCAAAGGCAGGAGCGAAGTGGGAAGACTGTTGGGAGGCGCGCGAAGGTTTGGGGCGCGCGGTGGATTTCAACGCGGCTTATGCGTGCTCGCTTGCGGAAGTCGCGTGGACGGAAGTCGCGGTCATGCGCATGAACGGTCAGGGCACCGCGCGCGATCTGAAGGGCGCGCGCGAGGCGCTCGCAAAGCTCCCGGCACCGCAAGAAGTGGAGAGCGCCGAGCGAGCAGAGTTGATGGCGGCCATTGTCGCGCGTGAAGCATCCAAAGCGCCTTTGCCGGCGCTGCGGTTTTGCGAGGACATCGCGTGGAGTTCGTTTACGTTTTGGAACCGATGCGAAGAGGCACGCACGCGTCGGGAAACGGAGGCCGAAAAACGCTTTGTAAGCGAAGCCAAGGCGGCACTTGTACCCGCGGCGAACACCGCATTTAAAAAGGTGTGGTTGGTGTACCCAAAGTTTCGTGCGGCGGAGGGCGACCGCATTTATCAATCCTGTGATGGTGGCTCGTCCGCAGAGGGCGCCGGACGCACGCAAGAAGCGTTGGTGCGAGATCACTTTGCGGCGCACCATCGTGCGTTGGTGGTCGGTGCCTTGCAGCTGCCAGCGCCCAAACGTTCGTTTGCCGAAGCGGACAACGAACTCAACGTCGTGTATGTCGCCAATGTCCGTGGCGGAGGAAGCGCAGGCTATGCCGCCAAAGCCAAAATGGCGCAGCGGTTGTGGCTCAAGTACCGAGATGCTTGGGGGAATGTTGTGGCTGCGCAACACACAGATCCGGCCCAGCGACCTCAAGCGCGCGAATTTGCGAAGGCCCTGCTCACCGAGAGCCGAATCGTTGAACTTCGCAACGATCCTCTGCACGTCCAATGAAGGTGCAAGCGTGATCTTGTCTCGTTGAGTCTCTTAGGAGTTGGCTTGCTGAACGCGAGGACTGCAGCGGGTTGCAAGTCGGACTTGTGCGTTGGCGACCGCGGTAAACGTAACGCACTGCGCAGGGCAAAGAATCACTTTGGTTGGATTTGCCGAATTGTCGTAGTGGTCGGCCGGACGTGGTTCGCTTCAAGGGCAGCCTTGTGCATCGACCAAGGTGACCTCGGCAGAGATTCTCTGCGGGTACCAGCAGTTCGATACATCGAGAGCCGTCGCAGAAAGCGCTGAAGCGTGCTTGGATGTCTAGCCTACGAAAAAATGCGCCGAGTCGCGCTCATCTCGTAAGCCCTGTACCCACACCCTGCGCGCAAACGTTCGGTCACTGCCTAAGTCCAGCCGCGATAGTTGGCATGGTGGCCGGAACTGAAGCATGCTTTAGGGATGAGGTCCTCACCGTTTTGGCGCGGTCGCACGCGCCGGTTTTCTCACTCCGTCGTCGCGCCTTTGGGCCTGGCCCTGGTGGTTGGATGTTCGGGCGCCATTGGTGAGCTTGGAAGCTCCGACAAGGACGGCACGCAAAGCCCTGGTGGTGCCACTGGTCCCAATGGCACCCTGGCGACGAGCGCGCTGCCATTGCGCGGGCTCACGCCTTTCGAGTTGCAGAATACGATTCGAGACTTGCTAGGTGACCCTGCCACGGAGCTCGGTGCGCTGCAGCCGCTCGTTATCAAGGCAGGCGTTGAGACTGCAAACAGCTCCGACATGGCGTGGTCGGGTGGCCGCGCAGACTTGCTCGAGCAATCGCTGTTTGCGATCGCCTCGCGCGTTGTGAAAAGCGGCAAGCTGGCGGCCTGCGCGGCCGCGAGCGCGGACGCCGTCTGCTTTCCCGCGTTCGTTTCTGGGACCTTGCCTCTCTTGTTTCGCCGTCCGGTGACCAAAGAAGAGTTGGCGGTGGTGGTCGCCGTTGCCGAATCGAATACAGCCAAGCTGGGTCGCCTAGAGGCGATGGCCCGCGCTTTGGAGCTTGCCCTTATGGCCGCTGATTCGTTGTATCTTACAACCTTAGGCCCCTTGGACAAGGCGACGGGCGAGCTTTCGCCATACGAGCTTGCTGGCCGTATGTCGTATGTGATTTGGGGCTCAGCGCCCGACAAGGCGTTGCTTGACGCGGCTCAGAGTGGTTCACTTGCAACGCAAGAAGGCATCGAGACACAAGCACGCAGACTCATCGCGGACGCGCGCAGCGAGCGCGGTGTGGCGAGGTTCTTTTTGGGATGGACCGGTGTGCTCAACTTGCGAAGCCGCACCAAGGGAGCTGGGCCCTGGACGCCCGAACTCGCGAGCGACAGCGTGACGGAGACCAGCAAATACATTGCCAATTGGTGGAGTGGCCAGGCACCTACCTTTGCGTCTTTGCTCCAAAGTGATCGCAGCTTTTTGAATCAGCGCTTGGCTGATTTTTACGGCGTGACCTTCCCGGCTCCCGGCCCAGGTGGTGATGGGTTTCAGCCCGTCACGATGCCCGCGCCTTCCTATCGAAGCGGCTTGCTTTCCCAGGCCAGCTTTTTGGCGACAAGCACTGCGGGGCCCGGATCGTCGCCCACGCTGCGTGGTCGTTGGGTTTTAGAAAATTTGTTCTGTCTGCCGCAAACGCCGCCGGATGCGAACACCGTTTCGAAAGCACCGGCGCACGAAGCGGGCGAGCAAACACGTGACTATCACGAAAAACTCGCCGCCGCAGACGGGTGCAAGGGATGCCACGTAAACATGGAAGCGACGGGCGTGCCGTTTGAGCGTTTTGATGGCATCGGCAAGTTGCGTTTGCAGGAAGCGGGCAAGGATGTGCGTGTCAACACCACGCTTACAATGGGCAAAGATGCGGACGGAAGTTATGCCGATGAGCGTAGCTATTTTGCGGCTCTAGGCGCATCGAGTGTGGTGCGCAGCTGTGTCGCGGGTTCGCTTGCGCGCTACGGTTTGGGCCGTGTCCCTGCAGAGGCCGATGCCGCAACTGTGAAAACCATGGGCGAGAAGTTGGGCACCAATGCGCGCGAGGCCTTGCTTACGCTGGTGGTGAGTCGCTCGTTTCGTGTGATCGCGAAGCCTTAGTGTTTAGAGTGTGTGGGCCTGAATCCAAGGAGTGTTATGAGCCGAAAAATCGCACGACGTAGTTTGCTAACGGGTCTAGGCGGCGCTTCTTTGGCGCTTCCTTTCTTGTCGTCTTGGCGAGGCGATTCTGGCTGGGATGTCCTGAATGTGCCGGTTGCACTTGCGGACGACGGCAGGCCACGACGCATCATTTTTTGGGCCGGCATGCTTGGCTCTTTGCATCAATACTGGACACCCAAGAACACCTCAGCAGATGGCAAGAACTGGGACCTGAACGCCATCATGCAACCTCTTGCGCCCTACAAGGACAAGCTCACGGTGCTCACGGGCGTCAACTACGCGAGCCTCTACAAGCAGCAAGGGGCCAATGGCGAGCATACCAGTGGCGCGGCGCACATGCTTACATCGAGCCCGTTTCGCTTCACATATCCATGGGGGCCGTCTACGCCCTTCGCAGAGTCCTACGGGCCAAGTATCGATCAGGTGATTGCCAAGCGTGTGGGCGAGAACTCTCGCTTTCGCTCGCTTTGGATTGGGGACCCGTCGCCCCATGCGAACACCGAGGTGCGAGGTGAAGATGGCTCGGTACCAAATCGGTACCGAGACCCAGCGCGTTACTTTGATTTGTTGTTTAAGGACCTGCAGGGGTCGGTCGCCGAAAAGGAGCGGACGCGTGCTTCGAGGTTGTCCGTCGTCAGTGCTGCGTTGCCGGGATACAAGCATTTGGCTTCGCGCCTCTCTCCTTCCGACAAGCTCGTTTTGGATGAGCATTTTCAGGGTTTAAGCGAGATGGAGCGCAGGCTCAAACTTGCAGACAGCTGTTCGCCGCCGGCTCGTCCGGCGACGTTTGTGGGGCCCGACGGAACCGAGTGGAACTCCGCGGGCGAGGGACCGTACGACGATCTGTTCTCGCTTTCCGCGAGCGCCTTGGCTTGTCAGCTTACCAATGTGATGACGGTTTCTTTTGCGGGCTACGGTGCCAACCCTCGCGATCCCGCTGTGCTCCCCAACTATGCAAGCTACGGGCTAGATTCGAGCCACGATGGTTATGATTTTCATGCCTACAGCCACGCGATGTATACCGAGACAGCGCCAACGTTGGCCCTTCGCGATATCCACGTTTGGCGCATGAAGAAGCTCGCCAAGTTTGTCGAGAAGCTCAATACAACGATCGATATTGACGGTAGACCTATGCTGGACAACACGTGTATTGTGCATGTGAGCGACATCATGACGGGTTTGCACGATGTGATTCCGGGGCAGCGTTGGGGCTACTCCAACACAGATCCCGCTTACACCGGTGGCTCCAAAACTCCGGCGCAAGCGGGAGTGCCCGATGGTGTGCCTAAGGGCATCCCGATGTTCTTGCTTGGC
>JAYWGD010000278.1:0-2097 GCA_043778435.1 Myxococcales bacterium
GGCTCACGAACAAGTACGACACGCCGAGTTCGTCTTGAAGGTCCAAAAGCAGGTTGAGAATCTGCGCCTGAATGGACACATCCAGTGCGCTGACGGGCTCGTCGCAAACCACAAAGTCGGGTCGCAAGGAGAGCGCACGCGCGATGCCGATGCGCTGTCGCTGTCCGCCCGAAAATTCGTGAGGGTAGCGATCCAACTGGTCCTTTCGCAGTCCTACGCGTTCTGCGAGCTCGGCCACGCGATCGCTTGTCTCGCTCCGTGTCTTCGTCAGCTTGTGAACCCGCAGCGGCTCGGCAAGCGTCTCGCGCACCGTCATCCGAGGGTTAAGGCTGGAGTAAGGGTCCTGAAAAATGATCTGCATGCGGCGACGCAGCGGTCGCAATGCCGAGGCGCTCAAGCCGGTGATGTCCTGGCCATCAAACGAGACGTTTCCCTCGTCCGCGGGCACAAGACGGAGCAGCAAGCGTCCAAGCGTACTCTTGCCGCTTCCACTTTCGCCGACCAAACCATAGGTCTCGCCGGCCGCCACGTGCAGCGACACTTCTCGAACCGCCCAGATGGGGCTGCGACGTCGGGCGAGCCAATGAGAGGCGCCGCGCTCAAACGACTTCGAAAGACTTGTGGCTTGCACCAAACGCGGACGCACGTCGCTCAAGAGGCTAGCTCCTCTGCGCGCACGCATCGCACCGATTGGGTGGCTGAGAGGGCGCGCAAGGGAACTGCGGCTTTGGTGCATGCATCCACGCGGGAAACACAGCGAGGCGCAAACCTGCATCCTGCAGGCAACTGCCGTACATCGGGGACCGTTCCCTCGATGGTTGGTAGTCGTTTTCGCGGGCGCTTTTCAGCAAACATCTCGGTGCGCTCCGAGGGCTCGCCCATGCCCGGAATGCTCGCAAGCAAGCCCTGGGTATAAGGGTGCCGGGGGGAGTGGAGCACCTCAGCCGCAGTGCCCGTCTCCACCACTTGGCCGGCATACATCACGTACACGCGATCGGCTTGCGATGCGATGACGGAGAGGTCGTGCGAGATAAACAACACGCCAAGGTTTTGCTCTGCGCGCAAGCTTTGGATGAGTTCCAAAAACTGCTTTTGCAGCGTAACGTCCAGCGCCGTGGTCGGCTCATCCGCCAGCAAAAGCTCTGGTCCACACGCAAGCGCGATGGCCATCACGACGCGCTGCCTCATCCCGCCCGAAAGCTGATGCGGATAGGCGTGGGCAATCTCGCGCGCGTCAGAAATGCCCACGCGCGTCAGCATCGCCACAGAGCGCTCCCACGCGTCGTTGCGGGCGAGACGCTCGTGAATGCGCATGCCTTCGGACACTTGCCACCCCACCGTGTACACCGGGTTGAGGCTGGTCATCGGCTCCTGAAACACCATGCCCATGCGCTTGCCGCGCACGCTACACATTTGATGCTCGGTGAGTGAAAGCAACTCCTGATCACCAAGCCGCAAACTACGCGCGCGCACACTCGCTTCGGGCTCTTCTAAGAGCCGCATGAGGCTCAGCGCCATCACGCTTTTGCCGCATCCGCTTTCTCCCACCACGCCCACAAACTCGCCTCGGTTCACGTACAGGTCGACCTCGTCCACGACCGCGAAAGGTGCGCCGCCAGCATGAAACGTCGTGGTGAGGCCTTCGACGTGAAGCAACGGAGTGGGGGAGGGGGAAACCATTCGACGCGCTTGAGAATCCGTACGTTATCTCAACTTGGTCACAGGATGTCGGTCAATTGCCTCGAGCAAAATGCGTACATCCGATGCTTGACGTGCGCCAGTGGATCGCCAATCCTTACGCCTATGAATACGAATCGAGGATCCATCTTGTTTGCCGGTGTAGCCCTGCTGGTCACAACCTCGGCTTCTGCCGGGCATCTCGCAGAGATGGGAGACGCCGACTTTAAGCTGGTGGCCGACCCGTCGGGCGCCTGCAAAGCCAAAAGCGAATGCACCATGACGCTGCGTCTCGAAGCGCTCGGTGACTACCATATCAACGACAACTTTCCGTACAAGTTCAGTGGCGACGCCGGCGTTGCTTGGAAGAAGCCAACGTTCTCCAAAGCTGATGGAGACTTTGTAAAAACTGCTGAGAAA
>JAYWGD010000279.1:0-2091 GCA_043778435.1 Myxococcales bacterium
GTGGTCATTCGGCGCGCGCTGCAAGAGGCGCGCATTGCCGCGATGCTACGTAGCCCTCATGTGGTTCGCGTGTCGGATGTGTTTCAGGTGCAGGGTCAAGGGCTGGCCATCGTGATGGAGCGTCTACGCGGGCGAGACTTGGACCAAATGGTCGACAGCCACGGATTGCCCGAGCCCATGCTCGCCGTTGAATGGATGCTTGAAGCATGCGCCGGACTTGCCGAGGCACATGCTGCGGGGTTGGTGCATCGCGACATCAAGCTGTCGAACATCTTCTTGGCCGACATGCCCGAGGGGACCTCGCAGATCAAGCTGCTCGACTTCGGTATTGCCCGCCTCCATGGCGCCGAGGGTGCCAAGATGACCCAAACGGAAGATGTGTTCGGATCGCCCTATTTTATGGCGCCCGAGCAAGTGCGATCCGCAACGCTGGCCACAGCCCAAAGCGATGTGTGGTCCTTGGGCGTATGCTTGTACCATCTACTTTCGGGTCGATATCCTTTCGAAGGCGACTCGCCCAGCGGTGTGCTCGTGGCCATCGCCACCGAAGAGCCCACACCGCTTTTAGCTCACGCGCCACAAATTCATGCGCCGTTGGCAGGCGTGGTGATGCGTTGCTTGGTGCGCGATCTCAGCCGTCGCTGTCGCGGCGTGTTGGAGCTTGCGCAGGCTTTGGGCGCGTTGGCCCCGACGCGATTTGAGGCCTCTGTGCGTCGTGTTGCGGCGGCCTGCGTGGAGGTGGACAGCGTGCGCACAGGGTTGAGTGGCTCGCATCTGGCGGCGCCTTCTGAGCCCTCCATGGCGTCCGGCGTAGGGCGTTCGCATCTGCCTTCGTCTGCAGGAACATTGGAGGCACTCACGGTTGCAACCGCGCGCGTATCGGCGCCAGCAGGGGAGCAACGACCACGAAGGGTTTGGATCGTTGGAGGAGGAGCCGTGGCAGCGCTTGTCGCAGGTGTTGGGCTTTGGCTTGGGCTGCATGGCGCGGAGACTCCAACCATTTCTGAATCAGCAAAACCAACGCATGATGCACACATCAAAGAGGCCGTCGCGCCTTCTGTTGTTACGCTCCCGCGGGTCGTTCCGTTGCAGCCGCAGGTGGCGCCGACAGCGCCGCTTGAAACCTCAACTCCAGCATCGGGGCCCTCTAAACGCGCCGTCGCACCCTCGTCGAAGACAACGGCGCCGCCGCGGACTCGATCACCTGTGGCCCCGAGCAAACGCGGCACCAACGACATGTAGGTGCCACAACAGATTTTCATTCTTGGTGCTCAGCGCGTACACTCTGTCGCCATGAGTCGCTCGATGGTCTTTGTCACAATAATGATGTGTAGCTCCGTGGCCTTTGGGGCCGGCGCATCGGGGAGCGACCAGCAAGAAGCAGAGCGTCTTTTTCGCTTGGGCCGCCAGGCCTTGGACGCCAGAAAGTTTACCGAAGCGCGTGATCGTTTCGAAGCCAGTTTGAGGCTGTATCCGGGCACGGGCGTGAAACTCAATTTGGGCACCTGCTATGTGGCGCTCGACGATCTGGAAAAGGCCGATGCGATGTTTCGCGCCGCAGAGACCGAAGCCAAGGCCAAGGATGAAACAACGCGCTTTGCTTTGGCGCGCGAAGGGCTCGCAGACGTGGAAAAACACAAGGCCACATTGACGTTGAAGTTTGCGCCCGAGCTCCCGGCCTCGGCCGAGGTGCAGCTTGATGCGATGCCCGTGGCGCGCGCACGTTTGCTCTATGGATTGCCGGTCTTCAAGGGCCGGCATGCGCTGCGGGTCAAGGTGCCGGGCGAAGCCGCGCTCGAAAAAAGCATCGACGTTCCAAAAAACAATGTGGCTCAAACCTTCGAGGTCGCCATCCCGCCATCGTGGAGCTCGTCGGCAACGGAGCCAGGCGCGCATATGGCGCAGGCCGGAAGCGGACAGCGCACGGTCGGATACATTGTTGGTGGTGTGGGCGCAGCAGGTCTTGTGGCGACGAGCTTTGGCGTTGTGATTTTCGGCCAAAGCCAGGACTGGCTGATCAACGATCAGAACCGCGGCACGATCAACATGTACACGTACTTGGGGATCGGCTCCGCGGCTTTGCTAGCAACA
>JAYWGD010000280.1:0-2087 GCA_043778435.1 Myxococcales bacterium
CCACTTCGCGATTTGCATGTGCTGTTCCCGCTTCCAAACTGTCGAGCAGCAATGCGCTCTCGGTCAAAAACTGACGCACGCGAACATCGATGCCCAACGCCACTTTGCCAAAGCCTCCCTCCTCGCAAACACGCACGGCATCGGACGCAAGGCGAGTCGGCAGGTTGTCGATACAGTAGTAGCCGTTGTCTTCCAGTGCGCGCAGTACCGTGGACTTTCCCGCGCCGGATACACCTGTCACAATCAAGATCTGCGTGCGTGCACTTGACGACATCATCAGTCTTCCTCTTCGCTGAGCAGAAGCGCGGCCTCTTCTGGGGAAGCGGCATCCAACAGTCGCTCACGCGCCGCGCGGCCTTCGAAGGAACGGGCCAAGCGAACGACGCGTCGAAGCATATCGACTTGTTTTTCTGGCGAGGCGATGAGGCCAAACAACAGACTCACCGGCTTCACATCGCCTCCAAAATCGACGCCACTAGGAACCACCAATAGAGCGAGCACCGTGTCGTCCAATCCTGCCAGCGTGGCGTGAGGAAAGGCGACACGGGTCTCAAGTGCGGTGGTGCCTAAGTCCTCACGCGTGCATAATGCACCGAACACCTCTCGCTCCCGATGCGGAAGACTTTGCGACAAGAGCGAAGCCAACTTCCACATAGCCTCGTTTCGTGTGAGCGAAGCGGAAGCTGGAACAAGCTCTACATTGGCGATGCGAGAGGGGCGGATGCTCACTGGTCAATCTTCGTCGTCGAGTACGGGAAGCAAGCGTTGCGAAGCGCGCTCCAACCCTTTTTTCCCCTCTTTTTCGCTCACTATCTGGCGCTCCAACTTGTCTACAACCTTATCCAAAGACGCATACAAATCTTCGCTCGACTCGTGGGCGAGGAAACGTTGTGCACCTGCGTGGATGTCGACTTCGACGGCGAATTGGCGATCTCCATCTTTGGACAGCGTGATGTGTGCCGTCATTGGCAGCTTCAAAAATCGCTGAACCTTGCCTATTTTCTCGGTCGCGTGGGCTTTCACAGATTCGCTAGAATCGAAGTGGCGAAACGTCAATGTTGTGGTCATGTGGGGCCTCCGCGGCATGTGTTGAGGTGGGGGAGCATGTCCCTTTGTTCAGCTTTAAAGTGTAACTCGCACAGAAAAAAGAAGCACCTGCACGATGCTAGAAAGTTCACGAATTTGAGAGGCTGGTCTCAAATGGTGCGGCGGCGCGCAGACGACGACGCGTACCCCAGGGCTTCTCTGTACTTTGCAACCGTACGACGGGCCAAGGCCACGCCCATTGCTTCATGAAGTTGTTCAGTAAGCGCCTGGTCACTGAGCGGTGCATTGGCATCTTCGCTGTCGAGCAAACGTTTGAGTTCGCGCTTCACCTTGTCGGTGGTCATGTCCTCGTCGGCATGTCCTTTCACGGCCGCACCAAAGAAGTGCTTGAGTTCTACGAGGCCGTGAGGCGTGCTCACATATTTTTGGGAAGTCACTCGGCTTACGGTGGACTCGTGCATGCCCACCACTTCAGCGATGTCTTTGAGAACCATCGGCCGCATGTGGTCGGGGCCCAGCTCGAAGAATGGCAATTGGCGTTGCACAATGGCTTCAGTCACACGCACGATGCTTCGTCTACGCTGTTCCAATGCACGGACCAGCCATTGCGCGTCTCGGAGCTTTTCAGAGACATAGTCCTTAAGCTCTGGGTTCTTCATCAAGCTCTCTGCAAGCTTGGTGTTGATGCCCACACGCTCGGCTCCCGTTGGGTTGTCAGCGACCACCCATGTCGATCCTTCGCGTGTGACGAACACATCGGGTACCGCCATCACGCCGCGCTCATCGACGTCGACGTAGTCACGTGCCGGCCTGCTTTTTAGCTCGCGAATATCACGTACCGCGTCTTGAATGTCCTCGAGTGGAACATCCAATGCTTTGGCAATGAGATCGTAGCGCCGTCGTTCGAGCGAAGGCATATGATCGCGTAGGATGGTCTTCTCGAGGTCCCCATACCCGAAGGCATCTGCCTGAGCCAGTAGACATTCCTGCACATTTCGGGCGCAGACACCGACCGGATCCCACTGCTGCATGACGCGAAG
>JAYWGD010000281.1:0-5788 GCA_043778435.1 Myxococcales bacterium
TGGGAGAGCGTGTCTTCCGCAAATTTGGTGTTCGAGTTCGGCTCGGCTGCGAAGCCCGGGCAACGACGTTAGAAGGAAAACAATATGGCGACTGCCCAAACTACCACCTCCGACGACCTCAACCTCGTTCGTGCCATCGACCTCGTAGCGAAAGAAAAGGGCATCGAGCGCGACAAGCTGGCGCGTACCGTCGAAGATGCCATTTGCAAAGCCGCGCAGAGCGTCTTCGGCTTGGCTCGCACCTTCCGCGCCGAGCTCAATGAGAGCTCCGGCCAGATCGATTTGTTTCAGTGCATGACAGTGGTCGACGACCCTTCGGACGATGAGACAGAGATCGACCTGGAGGACGCTGTCAAAATTTTTGGCAACAATCCCGACGAGCCCATTCAACTCGGAGAGACCTTGGATTTTCAGATCTTCTGGCATGTTCGCGACGCCAAGAAAGCCGCCAAGCAAGACGCGGACTTTGGAGACATCTTGGGTGTGAAGCAAGCTCGCAGCGCCTTCGGTCGCATTGCGGCACAAACGGCCAAGCAAGTGCTCGTGCAGCGTGTTCGCGACGAAGAGCGCGACATCTTGTTTGACGAGTTCAAAGACAAGAAGGGCACGCTCGTCAAAGGCGTGGTCCGTCGTTTTGAGCGCGGCAACAATCTCATCATCGATCTCGAACGCACAGAAGGCGTGATCACCTATCGCGACCAAACTCCGCGTGAGCGATTCAACCCCGGTGACCGCATCACGGCCTACGTGCGCGACTTGGATCGCGAGGCTCGCGGTGCGTTGGTGATTTTGTCGCGTAGCGATGCGCGTTTGGTCGAGAAGTTGTTTGAGGCCGAAGTCCCCGAAATCTATGAGGGCATCGTGAGCGTGGTTGCATGTGCCCGAGAAGCTGGCGCTCGAACCAAGATCGCCGTGACCAGCCGCGACGCCGATGTGGATCCGGTGGGCGCATGTGTAGGCATGAAGGGCGCGCGCGTCCAAGCTGTTGTGCAGGAGCTTCGCGGCGAAAAAATCGACATCGTTCCCTTTGACCGTGATCCAGCACGCTTCGTCTGTAATGCCATCGCGCCAGCAACCGTCAATCGCGTCATCATCGACGAAGCGGAAGGGCGCATGGAGCTCGTGGTTCCAGATGAGAAGCTCAGTCTTGCCATCGGCCGTAAAGGGCAGAATGTACGCCTCGCAGCACAGCTTACGGGCTGGAAATTGGACGTGCTTAGCGAGTCTAAATTTCGACAAATGGAGGAAGAGGCCATTGCTTCGCTTTCGCGTCTCGACGGCGTGGATGCAACCCGCGCGCGCAGCATGTACGGCGTGGGCTTCCGTTCACTTGAAGAAGTGGCCGAGGCGACAGACGACGAGCTGCTGTCGATGGGCGTCTCAGCTGACAAAGACGCTGCCCGAAGCTTGCGTCTCGCTGCAGAAAGCACGGTCGAAGCGGAGCGCAAAACGCGTGTCGATGCCATTCTCTCGCGTGATGGTAAGCCCACAGATGGTGAGCGTTTGCGTCTTGTGCGCGGCGTGAGCGATCGTGTAGCTCAGTTGCTCGAGGAGGCAGGCTACCGCACCGTGGAAGATGTGGACGACGAGGAAGGAGACAAGCTTGCTTCACGCGCAGGCATTGGTATTAAGCGCGCAAAGTTGATTTTGCACGCCACAGATGCATACATCACGGAAGAGGACGATCTCTTCCCGGGCTGAGCCCACAGAGGACAGAGCGACGCTGCATTTGACCATCTTGACGATTCCCTCAAACCCCTCCCCAGTCTCCGCTTCCACAGGGCCTGCACGTACCTGTGTGGGTTGTGGCGTGGTTGCGGAGAAGGAGGAGCTTGTCAGGGCAACGGCGCTTGTTCGTGACGATGGTGTGGCCGAGCTAGCGTTCGACGTTAGTGGAAAAGGCCGAGGCATTCATGTGCACCCCGTGCTCGGATGTTTGGAGCGCGCGTCACGAGGCGGATTTTCAAAGGCCACAAAGGGGCGCGTGCACGTGGATGTTCAAGGGTGGGCTTTGCAGATTGCCGACTCGCTTGAGCGCCGTGCGCTTTCGTTGCTTGCATCCGCGCGATCCAAGCGGGCTGTGCAAGCGGGGCATGATGCATCCTTTTTGGCGATGAGTCAGACGGACACTATCTTGGTGGTGGCCACCGATGCGGGATCCGTGGCAACACGACGCGAGGTCACAGGATGGGCCAGCGAGGGGCGTGTTTGTGCTCTCGCTACTCGTGAGCAATTGGGTCGTGTTTTGGGTCGCAATGACATTGCGGTTCTTGCGGTGATGAATCATTCGATGGGTCATGAAATTCTCCGTGCTTCTAGGCACGGGTCTGCGTTGCGTTCGGCGGCCGCTGCGTCGGCCAAGAAAGTAGAGGCTCTATGAGCAAGTTGCGCGTGTATGAGGTTGCGAAACAACTGAAGCTTGAAAACAAGGCTTTGGTCGAGGTCCTCCAGTCTTTGGGGGTTCCCGATATTAAGAATCATATGAGCTCGATGGATGATGACATCATGCCTCGACTCAAGGTGCACTTGGGGTTGGGGCCAGCGCCCGAGCCTGAGCCAGAACCCGCACGTGCCGTTGTGCGTCGGCGGGTTGCGGCACCCAAGGTAGAAGGTGAGTCCAGCGTTTCTGGTGTCGTGCCGGCGCCTCCATCTACAGCGTCGTTGCCCTCGTCGAGGGAACTCCCTGCTGCTGCGGTCTCAGAGCGCTTGATAGCGGCACCAGTGCCCGCGGCGGCGTCATCTGTGCGCGAGGTGCTTGCGGCGGTGTCTGCTGAGCACCCTGCCATTGTTGCTTCTGAGCCTCGTTCGAACCAGCCCTTGACCGAAGCGACAAAGCCCGAGCGGGTTGCGGCTCTGGCTATGCAGCACACGGAGCCGCCAACTGCGCTGCAGGTAGAGCCTGAAGCCTTTGCTGCTCAGCAGCCGGAAGCGGCGGCCCTTGCCTCAGCGCGCCCCAAGACCGGGGTCGAGTACTGGACCGGACGTCCGGGTGTTCCAATGCCCGTTCCTCCCAACGCATCGCGTACCGGCATCGGCGGCGGTCTCGCGGGCGGCGGTGCACGTCGCGTGCAGTTTGACCCGCGCGGCGCTGCTCGCCCTGTGGGGAGGCCCGGAGCTCCTCAAAGCGCGCGCCCATTTGGTGGCCCCAACAGTCGTGGTCCCGGTGGTCGTCCGTTTGGTCGTATGCAGCCGGGCGGCAGTCGCCGACCTGGTGTCTCGTCGACGCAAGAGATGTCCTCTCATAAGAAGGTCATCCGCATCGAAGAGAACATTACGCTTCAGACGATGGCCCAAAAAATGTCCATGAAAGCCACGGAGCTTTTGATGAGGCTCTTGGGCATGGGCATGACGGGCATTCACATCAACACGTCGCTCGACGCCGACACTGCCAAGATTTTGGCCAGTGAATTTGGTTGGGAAGTGGAGGATGTTGCCACCAGCGAAGAAGACAATGTGGCCGCAGCTCGTGGCGACGAGTCTGCTGAGGAAGACACGTCGGACCTCCCAACCCGCGCCCCAGTGGTGACGGTCATGGGGCACGTTGACCACGGAAAGACCAGTCTGCTCGATCGCATTCGCAAGGCGAATGTTGCAGCAGGCGAGGCCGGCGGAATTACGCAGCACATCGGTGCCTACAAAGTGCAAACGGACAAGGGTGAGATGGTCTTCTTGGACACTCCCGGTCACGAGGCCTTCACGCAAATGCGTGCGCGTGGCGCGGGTGTGACCGACGTCGTCATTTTGGTGGTAGCAGCCGACGACGGCGTGATGCCCCAAACCAAAGAGGCCGCGGCTCATGCCAGGGCTGCTGGCGTGCCGATCATCGTGGCTGTCAACAAAATCGACAAGCCCGGTGCCGAGCCTGAAAGGGTTCGTCGTGAGTTGGTCGAAATCGGTCTGCAGCCCGAAGAGTGGGGTGGCGACACTCAGTTCGTCCACGTCTCGGCAAAGAGCGGCGAGGGCATCTCTGAGTTGCTTGATGCGGTGATGCTTCAAGCCGAGGTTTTGGACTTGCGCGCCAACCCCGATCGCACGGCATCTGGCACGGTCCTCGAGGCATTGCTCGATCGTGGCCGCGGCCCCGTGGCGCGCATCTTGGTGCAAGACGGCACGCTCAAGGTAGGCGACTTCGTACTCGCAGGCGCTGGCTTCGGCAAAGTGCGTGCAATGATGAACGAGCATGGCAAAGCGGTTCATTCGGCTGGCCCCTCGACGCCCGTCGAGATCCTGGGCTTGTCGGATGTGCCTGGTGCTGGCGACCCTGTCGATGCGGTGAAAGATGCCAAAAAGGCTCAGGAAATCGCCGATTCTCGCAAGGGCAAGATCTCCAAGAGCATGATCCCTGCAAGTGCACGCGTATCTTTGGAAGAGCTTTCCAAGCGCATGAATTCTGACGGTCAACAAGAGCTTCGTATCATCCTCAAAGGCGATGTGCAGGGCTCGGTCGAGGCCGTGGCAGAAACGCTCACCAAGCTCACCACCGAGAAGGCACGCCTCCTCGTGGTGCACGCGGGCGTCGGTGCGGTCACCGAAGGCGATGTCAATCTGGCCATCGCTGCGCGCGCACTCATCATCGGGTTCAACGTCAAGCCCGCAGGCAAGGCGTCGAGCTTGGCCGACGAGAACAAGATCGAGATTCGCCACTACTCCATCATCTACCAAGCGGTAGATGACGTGAAGGCGGCCATGGAAGGCTTGCTGCCATCGTTGTACATCGAGAAGATCAATGGTCGCGCAGAAGTGCGTGTGGTTTACACCATTCGCAACATGGCCGTTGGCGGCTGCTACGTGACCGAGAAACTCGTCAAGCGCGCGGGGGCTTGTCGCGTGATTCGCGGTACCGAGGTGGTTTACACCGGCAAGATCAGTGCGCTAAAGCGCTTCAAAGACGACGTCAAAGACGTGAGCGAAGGCTTTGAGTGCGGCATCAGCGTCGACGGCTTTCAAGACTTGAAGGAGCTCGATGTTATTGAGTCATTCGAGCTCGAAGAAGTGAAGCAGAAGCTCTGACCCTGTGAGCGAAACCAAACGCTCTACTCGCGTGGCAGCACGCATGCGCGACGAACTCTCCGGGCTTTTGCTCGGAGAGCTTCGTGACCCTCGCCTTCGCGAGGTGCTCGTTTCACGCATCGAGGTCACAGACGATTTGGGCTTTGCCAAAGTCTATGTTCGCACCTTGCGCGGGGTTGCTACACCGTCCGAAGAGCAGTCGCTTGTCAAGGCATTGACGGGCGCGGCGGGCTTCTTTCGCAAGGAGCTGGCGCCTCGTATGGGGCTGCGCACAGTACCCGAACTACGCTTTGCGTTTGATACGGGTCAAGACGCACGTCAGCGCGTCGAAGAGCTGCTCGAAGAGATTAAGCGCGAAGAGAAGTAGGCGCGCCACGAAGACCTACTTGGTGGATTGGGCGAACCAACGTGGCTCAGGCCAGATTGGGAAGCTGCACCACGTCGACGTGCATGACTTCGTCGAAGGCGCGGATCTCGGCAAGACAGCCATCGTTGGGTCGGGAAAGTACACGCAATTTGGCACACGAAGCAACGCTGCCTTCGAAGACCGTGTTGGTGATTTCTTCGACGTTGATGGCGTGTCGTTTGACGACCGCGAGCACGTTGGCGAGGGTGCCAACCTTGTCGTACATGCGAATCACAAGTTGGAAGCGAGCATGCGACGCAGGGACCACGTTGACCACGTTCGGAACGACGCCATCCAAAAGAAAGGAGCGAATCACACGTACCGTCTCGCGTGCGATCTCGAGTTGGGCCTGATCGGTGGAGGCTGCGATAT
>JAYWGD010000282.1:0-2085 GCA_043778435.1 Myxococcales bacterium
CGAGCGTGAACGCGAACTCGCGGAACAATGCGCCCGTCAGGCCGCCCTGAAATCCGATGGGCGCATACACCGCAGCGAGCGTGATGGTCATGGCCACAATGGGGCCTACAAGTTCGCGCGCGCCGAGCAACGATGCCTGAAAGGCGCTCTCGCCCTCACGCATGTGTCGCTCCACGTTTTCAACAACGACGATGGCGTCGTCGACCACCAGGCCTACTGCAAGCACGATCGCGAGCAGCGTGAGCAGGTTGAGCGTGAACCCAAAGGCTTGCATCATAAACACTGCACCGATGAGTGAGATGGGGATGGCGGCCAGTGGCACAAGCACGGTGCGGAACGATCCGAGGAACAGGAAGATGACCACCACCACGATGAGCACGGTCTCGACGAGCGAGTGGATCACGTCGCTGATGGCGCTTTGAATGTACTTTGTGGAGTCGAAGGCGATGTTGGCCGTCATGCCGCTGGGGAGCTCTTTCTGGATCGAATCCATCTCCTTGCGCGTGGCGCCAATAACATCCAGCGAGTTAGAACTTGGCAAAACCCAGATGCCCATAAAGAGTGCTTTTTTGCCTGAAAAACGCACATCTGATTCGTAGTTGTCAGAGCCCATGGCCACATCGGCGATGTCCGACAACCGCACCAGCGTGCCACCCGATTGGCGCACCACCAACTGCTTGAAGTCGTCCACGGTGTGCAAATCGGTGGTGGCCGTGATGTTCATCTGCACCATGGCGCCCTTGGTTTGGCCGACGGCCGCCAAGTAGTTGTTGGCACTCAGCGCTTGCCGCACTTGCGCAGGGCTCACGTTGTATGAGGCCATTTTCTCCGGCTTGAGCCACGCGCGAATCGCAAACGTGCGTGCACCCAAAATGTCGGCGCGCTGCACGCCCTCAAGTGCGGTGAGGCGCGGCTGCACGACGCGCGTCAGATAATCCGTGACTTGGCTCTCCGACAGGATGTCCGAGTCGAAGCTCAGGTACATCGACGCAATGGCTGCATCCGAAGGCTCGATGTTGATCGCGGGCACTTCCGCTTCGGGGGGCAAGTCGGCGCGTACTTGATTGACGCGCGCGCTGATCTCGCTGAGCGCGTTGGCCGCGCTCACATTGAGCTTCAGGCGCACGTTGATGGTGCTGAGGCCTTGAATCGAGCTCGACTCCACGTAGTCGATGCCGTCGGCCGCAGCGATGGAGCGCTCAAGAGGCGTCGTAATAAAGCCGCGCACCAAATCTGCGTTGGCGCCCACGTAGGCGGTGCGCACCGAAACAGTTGCACTCTGCAACTTTGGGTACTGGCGCACGTTGAGGCCCCGCACGGCTTGAAGCCCGGCGATGATGATGAGCAGATTGACGACAATCGCCAGGACCGGTCGGCGTACGAAAATATCTGTAAACTTCATGGCTCGACCTTTCAGCGATTCTCTGGCTTGGGGTCAGAGCTGGCGGGTGAGACGATCTCGTTGTGCACCACGACCGCGCTCTTGTTGCGCAGCTTGAAGCCACCTGCGCTCACCACTTCGTCACCTGCGTTGAGGCCACCCTCGACCGCCACAAAGTCGCCTTGCACTTGGCCCGTGCGTACAAACTGTTGGCGCGCGGCTTTGCGCATTTTGCCGTCGGGGCCAGGCTGATCTTCGACCACAAATACACTGTCGCCGTAGGACGCATGCACCAATGCGGTTTGCGGAATGCTCACCACCGCGCCGCTGCCGTTCAAGCTCACGGATACTTTGACGAACATGCCCGGCTGCAAGGCCTCACTGGTTTTGGCGAAGCTCGCGCGCAGCTTCACGGAGCGCGTGACTGCATCGAGTGTAGGGTCTATCGCGGCGATCTTCCCCTCAACGGCTTTGTTGCGGTCGGCCGAGATGCTCAGCGGGGTACCGACTTTAACCTCGCTTGCGCGTTGTTGTGGAAGCGTGAAGTCTACGTAGACAGCATCGGTAGATTCCAGCGTGGCGATAGCCGCGCCCGGGTTGAGATATTGACCTACGTTCACAAGCCGAATGCCAAGTCGCCCAGAGAAAGGCGCTTTCACAGATTTACGCGCAACCTGGGCTTGAAGCGCGCCCATGTCGGCGGT
>JAYWGD010000283.1:0-5778 GCA_043778435.1 Myxococcales bacterium
GCACCGGCGCCTCGGCCGATATCCGCAGCGTCACGCGCACCGCACGCGCCATGGTGTGCGAGTATGGCATGAGCGACAAGCTCGGCTTCCTCCGATACGTCAAGAACGACGAAGCCACCCAAATCGGCAAGTTCTCTTATGGCGGCGGCGGAGACACCTACTCGGAGGAAACCGCGCGCGTCATCGACGAAGAAGTGCGCACGCTCGTGAAGACGCAGTTCGACAAGGTGAAGCAATTGCTCACCGAGAAGCGCGATCAGTTGGAACGCCTTGCCCACGCATTGGTCGAACGTGAAACCATCGACGCTGAAGAAGTGATGGCCGCCATCGAAGGCCGCGAACTGCCCGCACGCGAGAGGATCATCCTGCAGACCTATGCCGAGAAGGGCCGAGAGGCCGCCAAGGAATCCAAAAAGACGCCCACCATCTTTGGTGGTGTGGGCGGCGGCGGACTGCCGGATCCCACGACCTGAGATTGGGTCGAGTCCAAGCCAAATGCCCTTCGATTCTGATGAATCGAAGGGCATTTGGCTTCTAGCGTGATGGCTTACGCGATGCGGTTCAGGGCGTGCCGCAGAACGCGTTCAGAATGTCGTCAATCGTTTTGCACTTGGTCGAGGCGTTGATCTTCTGTTGCGCGGCGCCAGCAAGGCTTACGTCGAGGGTACACGCGCCGGAACTCAGCGCGTAATTTTGGCAAGCTTGGTCTGCAGTGCTGTTGGCAGCGCCACAAGCTTGTCCTGAGCTGCCCGTCGGGCACACGAAGCTGAGGCAGGTTTTGATATTGGCGAACGCACGCGCTTCGGACGCACTGATAACTCCCTCGTTTT
This sequence comes from Myxococcales bacterium, assembly GCA_043778435.1. Taxonomy (GTDB): domain Bacteria; phylum Myxococcota_A; class Polyangia; order Polyangiales; family Polyangiaceae; genus JAAFHJ01. Next base: position 831 of record JAYWGD010000283.1, read on the forward strand.
GGTAGCATCCGTATTGATTGTAGAAGGCCCGATTGCTCGGAGGCTCGTACTGGGTCAGTTCCGCATTGGTCCGCAGACCCGACACACCCCAAGGGCGTGAAGTAGGACTGGCGGCGGTGTTGTATTCTGCACTCACACAGGTTTTGCAGGTCGTCGACACAGGGGCCGTCGCAGTGCTGTATTGGTTGCTTTTGAAGGCTTGTGTTTGGGTATAGTTCGCGAAAGCAGTGATATCTGCCGTGCTACACGCACCCGGTGACCTCGCGAGCGGCTCATGATAGCCATACTGGCTTGTGTCATAGGCGACGAAGGCGATCTCCTGATCCGTACCCAGTTGGCTCTGATAGCAGCCGGGACCAGAGGGCCCGCCCGCATCGACCTGTGATGCGCCGGTGTCAGGCGTGGGTGCTGCAGCATCGGGCTTTGGCTGTTCGACGACCACCGCAGCATCAGGTGCAATGTAGGCATCGGGAGCAATGGCGACGAAGGCATCAGGCGACTCTCCACTGTCCAGTCCTGGCGTCTTTGACCCATCGGACGTTGCAACCACGCTGCCATCCAAAACAACCGTCGAATCGCCTGAACGATTGGGCGTTACGGTGCAAGCGGCAAGCGCGGCCATGGCGCCCAAGCCAAGCATCGCGAAATGCTGGATACGTGCAGAAGTCGCTCGGTGGCGCGAAATAATAGGATTCATGAGGAGGCGTGTTAGCTCAACGTCCCCGAGAGTCAAGGCCACGGTGCGTTGTCGCAGGAGCTGATGGCCTCCGTTTAGACGAGCTGAGCAACCTCTGCGGGATCCCGAGCCTGAAGCACCAGCGGCAACGTGCGCTCGAATGCGGCGCGAACATCCAGTGGTTGGCGTACTCCGCTGAGCCGCTGGTACATCGACGCAAGCAGCAACGACAACGAGACAAAGTCCGGGTGAATCGCGGCTCCAGCATCCATGCTTCGGCGCAGCACCGCGGTCGAACGCTTCACAAAGCTGGCAGCCGAAAACAGCACTGCACGAGTGTCTCCAAATTGCGCGCGGAGTTCGCTCTCGGCATGTCCCAGGCCCAGCCCTCGCGCGCCCGCCGAGAAGCGTGAGGGCTGATCGAGAAAATGCCCCTCGTACATGTCGCGACAAGCGGCACGAAACTCCAGTGACCAATGGGCAACCAGCGGCAACGGCCTCCAAAGCAGAGGGTCCTCCACGCCAAGCAACGCGCGAGCGCGCATGTCCAAGAACACGGGGGCCTGACCCAGCACTTGCCAAAAATACAAGCCCAACACGCGCTCTGCTTGGGCCGTGCTCAAGGTGCGCGTGCTCCGAAGCGGAAAGGTGTCGTTGCGAAATACACCCAAGCCTGACGGCAAAGGGAAACGCATGCACTGTTCACGCATCTCTGCCGGGCCTAAGCGATGCACAGACGCGTAGGCGTGGAGCAAGTGCGCGGGCGGAATCACCGCCAGCAATCTCGGCGACAACATCGCCTCAAGTGCACGCAGCAACTCACCAAGATCGGACCTACCCATCAAACCTCCAAGACGGGCTGACACTGCGGACAAAAGTAGCAAGGACGCGCGCCAAGAACGACCGTGCCAATCGGCGACGCGCAGACGCGACAGACCGCCCGGTGATAGACGTACAGCGATTCGCTGCGCTTGATGCGCTTGACGCCGGGCTGTGCAGGCACCGTCGTGATGCGGCGCTCCTTCACGCCACGGGCGAGCAAGCTGCACGACAATGCCCATATCGTGTCAAAGCCGGCGCGAGAGAGATCACACCCACGCGTCTGAGGATGCACGCCCGAAAGAAAGAGAATCTCCGCACGGTAGATGTTGCCGAGTCCTGAGATCACACTTTGATCCAAGAGCAACGCCCCCATGGCACGACGGCTGCGAGACATGGCTTTCCACGCAGACTCGGCGTCTGCATTGGGCATGAGAGGGTCGGCGCCAATGCGCGCGCGTAGCGTCGACAGTTCGCTTGGCGAGACAAGCGCGCACGCGGTGGGTCCCACGAGATCCCAAACATAGGTGGCCCCGACCAAGCGCAGTCGGGTGGTCGTTCGGGCCTCTCGCTCGGGCAATTTGTGTCGACGAAATTTGCCAAACAAGCCCAGGTGCACGTGCACAGTGCACTCATTTGAGAATTGCAAAAACAAGTGTTTTCCCAATGCTGCGGACGATTCGAGCCTTTGCCCGTTGAGGCTCGGTGCTTCTTCGAATCGACCTTGCGGCGAGGTGACCGCGATCTCCTGGCCGAGCAAGTCCTTCGCAAGATCCTGCGCCAGCCGGTGCAATGTGTGGCCCTCGGGCATGCGAGTTAGCGCGCCCTCAGCGTGGCGAGACCGCCGTCGATCCCAAACACCTGGCCTGTCACCCAACCTTGCTCTGCGTTCAGGAGCCAATCGATCATGCTTGCTACCTGGTCCGGCTCACCAATGCGGCCTAGCGCGTGCATGGCTTCGCTGGCTTTGAGCGAAGCCTCGTTTCCGACGAGCCGTGCCGCAAGCGGGGTACGTACCAGGCCTGGCGCGACCACATTGATGCGCACACCTCGCGGCGCGTACGTGGCGGCGGCCGAGAGCGCCAGGCCTTGCACGCCAGCCTTGGCGGCCGCAATGGCATCGTGATTGGCAAGACCCAAACGCGCCGCCGCGGAAGACATCAACACAAGGGAACCGCCGCCGCTTTTGGCCATGGCAGGAGCCGATGCACGCAGGACCGAGAACGCCGTGGTGAGGTTGGTCGCAAGCACCTCATTCCACTCGAGCTCGGAGGTCGCATGCGCCGCTTTGAGCACAATCGATCCGGCCAGGTTCACCGCCCCGTGAAGACCGCCATGCTTTGCGACCACGCCATCCACCACCGCCGCAGTGGCGGCGACATCGCGGGCGTCCAGAGGCATCACATCGCCGCTAAGCTCCTCTGCCAGAGCCTCGAGCGCAGACACGTTGCGCCCTGACAACACAAGCTTGGCGCCACGCGCAGCAAGGCGACGGCACAAAGCCGCACCTATGCCTCCAGCGGCTCCAACCACCAAAACCACAGAGGATTCGCGCTCATTCATGGTTGCTCTCTTTCTTCATTGCATGATGCATTGATGTTGGTTGCGCCTGATGCCACCGATCTCGCGAGCGCCAAACCCGACAAGAAGGCGCCCTCCACGCGGCCGCCATGCGCCCAATCGCCACCGGCAAACACTGGGGCGAGGGCGTCACCAAGCGCGCCAACATCCAACGGCTCGGGCGCACGCGCCAACATCCAACGCATCAGGGTGATCGTCTCCGGCGCTTTCGTAGGGGCGCCAAACAATCGCGAGAACTCCGCAAGCAGGTCCGCGATGACGTCCGATTCTGAGCGCAAAGTATTGGCGCGGGTCCATGCAGGCGTCGCGTGCAATACCCAGCTCTGAGAGGCTGTGCGCCCCGGCTTGCTCGCGTCGCGTGCAACCCACGAAAGTGAACTGTGCTCTGCCCCGCCGACGGGGCCCACGAATGCCCCATCGAAGGGCAACGACGCCAATCCTCCGTCGCCATCTTGGGAAGCAAAACCCAGCGCAAAGCAAGGGTCCATCACGATGCGACCGAGCGCATTCGCAAGCCCTGGGCAATGGGGTTCTACGAGCCATTTTGCTTGCGACGGAGGCATGGCAAGCACCACGGCATCGAATGCGCCAAGGCGCGCAAACGCACGTGTGTCGCGCCCCAGCAAGCCTGCTGGACCTAGCCTTGCGAGGCCCGCAGCACGGCGTCCGTGCAGCGCGATGCGGCCATCGCTCCCGTGTGAAAGAACTTCCACGCACACGCCACTTTGCACGTGAAGCCCCTGTCCCAAAGCTTGCGCCAAGGCGGCCATCGTTGGCGCGCCCACATAGCGCGTCTGCGTCTTCGTCGCACGCGGCGCCTCGGGCCCGCAACCACTCACAGACACGATGCGCCCTCCCCAAGGTGCGCAAACTCCAGCGGCACACCAAGTACGCACTTGAGACTCAAAGCGCGGGTCGCGCGCCGTAAAGTACTGCGCACCCAGATCGAATGAGACCTGCCCCATCACGCGCGTGCTTACGCGGCCTCCCAATGCGTGCCCTTTGTCGAACACCGTCACCTCAAGGCCTTGCTCGGATAGTGATCGAGCGCACACCAAACCGGCAATGCCAGCGCCCACCACTGCAACATGCCGCGAGGACGTGGAGCGAGCTTGGGGTGCAGGTTGGCCTTTCAAGATGCAAAAGACCACTAAGCTGATGCGTGATGGCTCGAGCTGTGTTTTTGCGGGACCGTCCTGCTTTGTATAAGACGGGACTTAGGCCTACAGAGACCGGCCACTCAAAACACAACAGAGACCGTCGCCAGCAAAAGTACGCCCCCGTGCATCGCTTTGCTTCGAGTTCGACTCCATATGGATTAATGGTGCGCGCGCGACCGATAAGTCCCCTCGGCCCGCAACGGAGGTCTCGCACGAAATGAACGCCACGCCGAAGCTCGCATCGCTCTCTGTAACTGAGTCCGAAACCTGGACGCGCGATGACGCCAACGACCTCTACCTCATCGATCGATGGGGCACGGGGTACTTTGATATCGGTGACAATGGCGAGATGCGTGTGGCGCCACTCAAAGATCAGGGCGCCAAGATCTCCATTCTCGAGGTCGTGCAAACGGCCATCAAAGACGAGAACCTGCGCGCACCGATTCTGATTCGCTTTCAGGACATCTTGCACCACCGCGTGAAGACGTTGAACGAGGCCTTCATCAACGCCATCGAGGGCGAGCGCTACAACGGCACGTACTGCGGCGTGTTTCCCATCAAGGTGAATCAACTGCGCGAAGTGGTCTCCGAGATTATGGACGCCGGGCGCGCGTACCACTACGGCATCGAAGTCGGCAGCAAGCCCGAGACCTTCGCGGCGCTTGCGATGCACACCGACAACGAGTCGCTCATCGTGTGCAACGGCTACAAA
>JAYWGD010000284.1:0-2080 GCA_043778435.1 Myxococcales bacterium
TGATGGGAAAGATGCGAACCGGGTGTTCGCCATGGCAGGAAATTGCCACACGCCTAGAGTTGGGCGCGCTGCCGGGAAACCCCATCGAAGCCGCGCGCCTACTCAGCGATGCGCTCACAGGCTTAGATCCTGGACGTGCTGCGGTGCTCCTCGAACGCCCCGAGCCCGACACGTTTGATGCGCGTATCTCGGCGCGTGTTTCCTCTCAGTGGCCAGGAACGTTCGTGACGGTGGGCCCTGCGCAGCCCTTGAAGGATGTGCGTGTGGTGAGCGTGCCAGCCGAGCTTGCCGAGACCGACAAGGTGCATTGGCTGCATGCGCTCACGGGCGATCACGCCCAGCTTCGCGGCTCGCCCACACTCGCGCAGCTCGAAGCCTGGTGGCGACGCGTGAGGATTCAGGAACGCTCCGAAGTCGACGACGTGATGAGCGAAGAATTGCGCGACGTTCTGGTCGTGCTTGCGCTCACGGGCCGTTCGCTCCACGAAGACGAAGCTGCACGCATCCCTGGATTCCAAGCATGTTGGAACGAGGCGCGCGCGCGCGGCATGATCACGCTGTTCGATCGATTCGTGCAGGTTGCATACGAGTGGTCCACACGGGCCGAGTCTTGGGCGCAGGCCGCGGGGCCTTGGGCGCTACGTGAAGCGCGATCGCGCATTGCTTCTTCTCGCGACCCGTGGGCGCGTATGCAAGACGCGACGCTGGCCGCGCGCTTGGGTGATTTGGATGCTTCAGCCACGAGTTTTGCGGAGGTCTTGCGTGGAAGCATGGACCCGCATTTGCGTGCTGAGTTTCATCGGCGCCTGCTCAGCATGACGGTTCATCAAGATCCGAGCAAACATCGCTCTTTTGCTTTAAAAGTTGCTCGCTCCGCCGTGGATGTAGGCGACCACACTCAAGCCGAGGAGTGGGTCAAGGTGGCGCAGGTCGGCGGGAGCCTGGAGGGAGCATTTGTGCTTGGGCGCGCGGCCCTGGGCCGCGGCGACTTGGCAGGCGCAAAAGCCGCATTCGAGCGTGCCCGAATGCCCGAGGGCCGGGAAGCGAACGATACGAGTGAGCGAGCTTTGCACAGTGCTTTGAGTGACGAAGCCATCGTAGGGCTTGCCGAGACTCTTGTACAACTCGGGCAAACGGAGCGCGCTTTGGGGTTGGCCGCTGAGGTCGTCGCGCGAAAGCTGACCCCAATGTCACTGATCGGTGCTCGGAATTTGATCGGGAAGAGTTTGCTGTCGTCGGCCAAGTGGCAAGAGGCGGAGACGCACTTTGCCGAAGATGAGCTCGAGGCGCTTGGCTGCGGTCTCGATGCCGAGGCGCAGCGGGCACGGCTCAATCGTGCGATTGCGCTCATGTCGGATGGACGCTTGCGCGAGGCTCAAGTGCTGCTTGAGTCCGTGCGAGAACGCTCACGTGAACTGGGGCTGCACCAGGGGCAAACCTTTGCCATGGCCAACCTCGCCGTGATTGCGATACGCCGCCAGGCCTATGGCGAAGCCCTTGCGCTCTGGCAGGAAACGGCCGATCGCGCAGAGGCAAGTTCCGAGCGCCTTCGGTCTGCGTTGTATCTTTGCAATACCGCCGACATCTATGTGTCGCTGGAGCTCTACGACGAAGCGCAGCGCACGCTAGACCGCGCACGCGCCGCGGTGCGTGGCATTGGCCACTCGCGCTTATCGGCCGACATAGGCACCATGGAGGCCTGCATCCGTCTTGGCGAGGGGCAGAGCGAGCTGGCACATCGAGCGCTTGGTCGCGCCATGCGTGATGCCGAGGCTGCGGCGGATGCGCACACGCACACGCGTATTGTGCTGCTTGGTGCGCGCCTCGATCTTGAGGATGGTAACTCGCTTTCCGCGCGCGCCAAACTCACGCGAGTCCTTGCCGAGAAAAGCTCCGCCCTGCATTCGGCGCAAGCGAGATTGCTGATGGCGATGTGCGATCGCGCCGAGGGAATTCCCTGCATAGATGCGCTCCGAGAAGTGCTTTCAGAAGTGCGCACGATCGGAGGTGATGTGATGGCTTCGGAGGTGCATGCCATGATGGCGACGGTGTGCTCCGAGCTTGGGGCCATCGACGAAGC
>JAYWGD010000285.1:0-5758 GCA_043778435.1 Myxococcales bacterium
GGCGAGGGTATTTTTCTACCGGCAGGCAATCTGCACGCGTACCTTGGAGGGCTTGGCATCGAGATCATGGGGCCATCCGACAATGTGCTGCGTGGCGGCATGACGCCCAAGCATGTAAACGTCACTGAGCTCGGCCGTGTGCTTCGTTTTGAACCCTATTGTCCGGCCATTCTTCGCGCGGCGCACAGCGATGCAGGCCCACATGCATGGCCCACCGCCGAAGCTCCGTTTTGCCTGGCGACAGAGAGCGTGCAGACCGCACGCGCATGGATACCCAACACCGAGGATGAAATCGTGCTTTGCGTCGAGGGTTCGCCCTTGTTCGACAACAATCTTCTTTTGCGTACTGGCGACGCACTCTATGTTGCCAAAGAGTCCCCCCCGAGACAGGTAAGCGGCACGGGACGATGGGTACGAGCATCAAGCAACCTTGCGCCTTGGGCCACGAAACGAGTTTCATGATGAGCGACGATCAGAGCCTTCTACCAAGCCTTCCCCCTGCTGGCATCGATCCCACCGAGTCATGGAATTCCGACGAGCTTGCGGCGCCGCAACAACGGGCCGCGCTGCTTGCGGATGTGGCCAAACGACGTCACATTGCGAGCTCTCCGACACGCAACGAATCCACCTTCATCACTTCGCCTCCTCCAGAGTTCGAGGATGACGCCGTTGATTCCGTACGCAATCCTCCGGTGAGCACGCGCGGCGAACCTGCGCGTATGCACTCGGGCATCGAAGCGATTGTACATCCCGCGGAGATTCAGGCCTTCCACAAGAGCATGGGCGAAGGTCGGCCCGGCCCCAAGGTGTTCGCCTATGCGGTGGGCATCATTGCGGTCATCGCGGTGCTCGCGGCGATCGTCGCAACATTGATGGGGCCATCGTTATGAGCTGTTTTGCAGTATCAATCGCGCCAGGAGGCCTCGAGAGCACCTCCTCCAGTGTCTCTCCCATCACTCGGTCCATCACGATGTCGGGCTGGCCCGAGCCGAACACGCCGTCTCCGCGCACGTGGACAACGCCAGGATGCGCTGTCACTTTAGCGGCATAAGCCTCACGCCGAAAGCGTTCGCAAATCATGGGCTCGCGCGCAAGATGCGCATGCAAAATCTTGCGCGCGAGCGGCCGGCTCTTGGGAGATTCCAAGCAGTAGACGGCGGCCATCGCACCTACCCCAGCCATGCGGCCAAGGCGCAAGGCGTTTGGCAGCACATCGCCCACGCGATCCTTGAAGACATTCTCAAGCTCTTTACGCGCATCACTCATGAGTGGCTCAATTCTCGCAGTGTCCAGGCCGTGGAGCGAGGACGAGCACAGGCATTGTGCTAGGAGCACGCTCTGAGGCGCACTTCATCATCATCGAAGGCACGAACCATCGCATGCAACCTCCGTCGCTGTTTTACCTCGCGCTTGCCGTGCAAACATCCTCGGAGCTGATGCTCCCTGTTCCTGCGGGCGAGTGGACCATGGGGGCCGAGCGCGGAGGTGAACCCGATGAGCGTCCGGCACATAAGGTGCATCTTGCATCTTTTAAATTGGATACCACCGAGGTCACACAAGAAGCGTACGCTCACTGTGTAGAGGCGCGCGCGTGCAAGCTCGCGAGCTTGGAGATTCGGCAAATGGGGCCGCGCTTCAATGGTCCACAGCTGCCCGTGGTAGGCGTCTCGGCACTGGATGCCGATGCTTATTGCGCGTGGCGCGGCGCACGGCTGCCGACCGAAGCGGAGTTCGAACGCGCGGTGCGCGGCGACGACGGGCGCCGCTACCCCTGGGGCAACGACAAGCCCAGCAAATCGCTGGTGGTCTATGCTACCGATCACCTAGAAGCAATGGGCAGCCACGCAGCGGGCGCAGGCCCTTACGGACACCAGGACCTAAGCGGCAACGCGTGGGAGTGGCTAAGCGATGCCTACGATCCGAAGGCCTACACGCGCGCGAGCTCAGTAAGCGGTACACCTGCAGATTGCACGGAAATCATACGCACGCAGAACGAGCTGCGTCTCGCCGGCAAACAGGGATTCACAGGCAGCAACCCCATTCCGCGCGTATGCGAACGCGGCATCCGCGGCGGCGCCTACAACCAAGACGCGCAGGGCATACGCAGCACCAACCGGGTGCACCACCCCGCAAGCTTTCGCTTGCGCATGACAGGGTTCCGCTGCGCTACCAACGCAGATTGAGGAAGATGCGCGCGCCGGGCGTATCGTCCGTGGCGCCACCCGCGACCTTCTTGTCGCCAGGCACCGAGTTCATGCTGAGAGCAATACGACGATAGTTGGCTTCTACACCCAAGCCAATCGACGGGGATATATTGTAGATTGCACCTAGTTGCACATCGAAACCACGCGAGGTGGCTCGTGGAAACCACGCGTCCGAGGAAAGCGCGCCCGCACCTTGCCCTGCGAGGTAACTGAAGGCGCCGTTAACTTCTAGGGTCGAAGTCGCCGCATAGGCCCCCGTCACCGTGGCCAAAAGATAAGTGTGTTTGACCGACGGGATACCTGGGTCGATGGTCTCGCGCGCTCCGGCAATCGACTCTGCCGAGAACCACTGCGTGCCATAACCCACGCGCAACCCGAGGGCGAGCGCATCCACTTGTAGTTGCGCAGCAACGGCTCCTTCGAAGACGCCCGCCGACGACGCAAACGCTTGGCCTGCCGGGTTTTTGCTCTCGATGCCGACGGCTATATCGCCTCGCACATAAGCTCCAATGTGCAGGGTTTTACCCACCGAAAGAGGGAGAAGACTGGCGCGCAGCGACAGCGCAGGGCCAAGCGGCAAACTGTAGGGTCGCAATGCTTTAAACAGATCCTCGTTGTAACTTAGCTTGCGTGAAAACACGCCCACGCCTACCTGCACGTCGATCCCGTGCCATCCCATCGCGCTATCGGACGCATCCTCATCTGCGGCTTTTGACTCGGACAGTTTCTTGGGGCGCACGGGTGCAGGCTCTTCAGCGCCGGCTTCCAGACTCTTCTCCAGCGCAGCTTCTTCGGCTGCCGTTCCTTTGCCCTTCCCTTTGCCCGGAACTTTTTTGGCCGGTGCTTTTCTAATGGGTGCGGCCGAAGCAGGAACAGACACACCGATGGCGGCGAGCAATGCCAACGCGTACGGAATACGGCTCATTTGCCACCGCCCACAATCCACGATTTGACGCAGGCGACCTCCGTCGCCGTCAGTGAATCGCCGGTCAGAGGCATCTTGTTGCCACACATCCCATGTGTGCCGGAAACCTTCTTGAGCAACAAGCTGTTGTCTACATTGTTGGGGTCTACAACCAATGCGCTGCCGCAATTGGCGCCGGTCGACTTTTGCACTTTGAGGCGATCATAAACGCCGCTTGCCTGTAGATCCAAATTGGCAAAATTGCTCTTGCCGGCCGTGGAGTGACAGCTCACGCACTTCTTCGCGAAAATCTCCGTCTCCGCGTTGCAAGCCTTTGCGCCGCTGTCGCTGGCCGTGGGCTTGGGCCCGGAATCGGCGAACAAGGAAGAATCATCGATGCTGCCAGGGCAGGCCCACAAGCCCGCTGCCAACAGTGAAAAGCCAAGCAATGGTGCAAACTGTCTGAACTTCATCATGCCTCCGTGAAACTCACTTCCTCGTCCTCGCCGCAAAACGATCACCAAAAGCCGAATCTGGTTAGGCCCAGATTCGCCAGTTGCCTTTGAACACCGTTCCAACATCGTCGCACGTTGGGTCTGTGATCACCAATTCCGGTACACCCGAGCGATTGATCAGCACCGCGTTCTGCCGAAACACACGGCCAAAGGCCAAAGCCTCTTCCGGGTTCATGTCGTGCACCAGCCACGAGGGCTCGCGCCATGCTCCCTCGCCATCGTGATCGTACCCAGTACAAGGCTCGACGCGGTAGCAACCCAGCACCAACAGCTCGCGCATCACCGCATTGCGCTGATCATTCACCTTGCGAGGGAGCAACATTGAGCGCGGATTGTAGGCCGTGATCACGGCAAAAGATCTGCGCAGCTCGGCGGGCAACGTGTTGGCATCACTCACCACATCACCGTCCATCGACACGCGCAACACGCCTTCCGCGTAAGGCAATTCGTAAACCGTAGAGAGATAGGCGCGTAGAAGAGCTTGATCCATGATTGTCGTTCCAGCACAAAGCCTACTCCATCTTTTTGTCAAACGCCGGTGTGTTGAGCACAAACGGCCCCGACTGCGCGCCGCCTTTGGCGTTGGCACTCAGAAAGCGTTGTGGGCTACGGGCCACGCCTCTGCAAACGCGGCAAGACCCATGCGCTCTGCATCCACATAAACGCCAAACCACTTCTGCACGGCCTCTGCGGCCTGCACCGCAAGCATGCGCTCTCCAGTATGCGCGACATATCCCATGCCGCGTAGCCGCTCGGCAAACAACGACGCGTTGGCGCCGTAGCGCACATCGATGACAACGGGCCTCGCAGTAGACGACTCCCAGCTTAGAGCCTCAAGGGGCTCGTCGCCCTGAGCGCTGCTCGCTTGCACCACCACGGCCGAGCCCACCACCGAGCACGCCCCCCAAGCAACCACCGCCGCGCCGCCAATCCGATCCAGCACGCGCTCGGCGCGTGCGACATCACGTGCCACCACCACCACGCGCACGAAGCCTGCCGCACGCAACGCCTCGACCGCCGAAAGAGCTGTAGCTCCTGCGCCAAGCACGTAGGCCTTGGCGGGACGAACGTCCTCCATTGATGCAACATGCAAGTTTTTTGCGAGCATCGCAGCGAGACCCGCGATGTCAGTGTTGGCGCCGCACACCGCACCATCGAGACCGCGCCAGAGTGTGTTCACTACAGGGCCCTCTTCGCGATCGCACAGCGCGGACGCTGCAAACTTGAGAGGCGCCGTCACGTTGATCCCGGCCCACACTCCGGCACGCATGTCATTCACGTAGCCGCCCAAATCACGCATAGAAATGCTTCTTGCCTCATAGGTGGCTTCTACACCCAATTGCACATATGCGTTTTGGTGCAGTGCGGGGCTCAACGAGTGCGCGACGTTCTCGCCAAGAAGCAAAAAGCGCTTCATGGCAACACCCTCGCGCGCACTTCTCCGTCCTCCAAACGGAGCTGCAGCACATCGCCTGGCGCGGTGTCCTTGGCTCGGCGCACGAGCTTGCCCGACTCGGTGCGCGCAAGCGCATAGCCGCGGCCAAGCACGGCCAAGGGGCTGAGCGCGTCGAGGCGCGCCGCGACCTCACGACACTGCGCGACGCGCAGGGCGTGGGCGCGCCGCTGCGCCTCGCACGCGCGTATGTACAGTGCATCCAACGTAGCGCGCTGCCGACTGATGCGCCCTTGTGGCTGCTGGGCAAGCAAGCGCGCGGTCAGGGCACTGAGGCGCTGAGCACGTGGCGGCACGAGCATGGCCGCGCGGCGCGAGAGAGCGAAGGCGCGATCGTCGAGCGCAGACTGCGCATGGGCCACAGCAAGGCGAGGATCGTCGAGCTTGCGGGAGGCGCGCTCAATCAGGAGGCGGCGGTACTCGGTGCTGGTGCGCGCTGCGCGGAGCAAGCGAGCGCGCAGTTCGAGCAGGGTCGCACGCCGTGCTGCGCGATCGGGCACGCAGAATTCTGCGGCTTGAGAGGGCGTGGCAGCCCGTACGTCGGCAGCGAAATCGGCGAGCGTGACGTCGACCTCGTGCCCCACCGCGCTGACGATGGGTACCGGACACGCGGCAATGGCGCGCACCACGGCCTCGTCGTTAAAGGCCATCAGATCGTCCAAGGATCCACCGCCGCGCCCGA
>JAYWGD010000286.1:0-5744 GCA_043778435.1 Myxococcales bacterium
TGTGCTGCTCTATTTTCAGCCTTCAGGCATCACATTGGTGTGCTGTTTGTAAGCGACGCGTGGAGGCGTCTTCGAGTTCAAAGGAATGCGATAGGCCAGGCGCCAACTGAAAAAGTAGGAGCGGACAACAACTCGTGTGCCACAGCTATGGCCAAGTCACGGAGGAGGGTGAATGAGTTCTCCAAAACTCCGTCTTGGATGGCGAGCAAGTGGCGCGATCAAGTACATCTCCGGCCTATGAGCATTCCCTCTTTTACCACCTGGATCACCGGCGCCTCGAGCGGCATTGGCGAGGCCACGGCGCTTGCGCTCTCATCGCCCGGCGCGCATTTGGTGCTGGTCGCCCGACGCGCCGACAGACTTGCGGGCGTCGCCGCGGCTTGTGAAGCCAAGGGCGCACGCGTGCATCAAGTGCTTGGCGATGTGCGGGAAGTGAATGTGCTTTACACGCAACTTGCGGCGCTGCCCGCGCCCTTTTCTGAGCCCGATGTGCTCGTCAACAACGCCGGGCTGGCGCTAGGTCTCGACAAGGCACAAGCGGCGAGCGGCGACGCGTGGCGCACGATGATCGACACCAACGTGATCAGTGTGGTCGAGCTCACGCGTCTCACATTGCCCGGCATGGTCGCGCGAAAACGCGGGCACGTGGTGTTCATCGGGTCCATCGCTGGGCATTATCCCTACCCGGGCGGGAACGTGTATGGCGCAACCAAATCGTTTGTTGAGCACTTTGCGCTCAACCTGCGCGCCGACCTGCTCGGCACTGGCGTGCGCGTGACAAATGTGGCGCCCGGCGCTGTGAACACCGAGTTCTCCACGGTACGCTTTGCCGGAGATGCGGCCCGTGCCGATGCATTCTACAAAGACTTTGAGCCCATGGTCGCAAGCGATGTGGCCGAGTGCGTGCGCTGGGTGGTGTCACTGCCGGCCCACGTGAATGTCAACACGCTCGAAGTGATGCCCACGGCGCAGGCAAATGGGCCATTTATCTATGCGAGCAACACCGTGCGTTGAAGGATTCACCATGGAGTGCAACAAGCCTGAAGGGTGCGATGATGACACCCTTCAGGCTTGTTGCATTCTGCAAGCGATCAGTTCTTGTTCTTGGCGCTTAACAGCAGCTTTGGATCGCCCGCAGGCATCACGCTTTCGCCTTCAACGAAGGAGCGCAGCATCCACAGGATCTGCTCATGCTGACGAAGCATGCCCGTAAGCATGTCCGCGGTACCCGCGTCGCCAAGCTCGTCGCAGGCATCCACTGATTTTCGAACCTGGCGAACCACGGTCTCGTGGTCGGCCACAAGGACATGCACCGCCTCGGTCGAGCGATTGTAAACCTGACGCGATTCCGTGAGCTCGCTGTGCTCGACAAAGTCCACCATGGTTCCAATGGTGTGGCCACCCAGCATCCGTGCCCGCTCGGCGATGGCGTCCACCATTGCGGAAAGCATTTCGTAGTTCTCGTCGAGCAACTGGTGCAGGGAGCGGAACTGCGGACCCACCACGTCCCAATGAACCTTCTTGGTTTTGACGTTGAGTACCGAGGCATTGGCGATGCTCAAATTGAGCTCGGCGACGACCTTTGCGCGGGTGCCCGTTTCAAGTCCAATACGGATTTTGGAAAGCGTGTTCGCATCGTCGGAGGTCGCATGCTTGGAGGCTGACTTGTTTGGTTTTTGCTTAGAATCCATGGTGGTTCTCTCGGTGGTTTGTGTAGGTTTCATGGCGCGCTAGATACTTGCTTTGCGACCAAATATGAAGGAGAGCGCTGCAAGAATCAGGAAGCCGACGAATAGGATTTTGCCGATGCCCTGAGCGTTGGCTGCGATGCCAGTGAAGCCAAAAAGGCCAGCAATGAGCGCAATGATAAAGAAGATGACCGCGTAGCGAAGCATGGCTACTTCGACGTCTTCTCAGCCACGTACGCCGCGGTGGCTTTGCTGGCGTTCACCAGGGCATCGGCGGCCTTGTTGGCGACGTCTGCAAGCGCATCCACCACGCTGTGAGACGCGTCCTTTGCATCGGCGGCCACATCGTGGGCCGTATCTTTGGCAGAGCTCATCGCCTTCTGTCCCTTGCCGGTGCCAGACGCCGATTCGTCTTTCACCTTTGAAGCCCAGGTGTCGACTTGCTTTTCCGCTTCGTCTTTGGCGACTCCATAGCGCTCCTGCACGAGGCCCACCAAGTGCTCGCGCTTGCCGGAGAGCTGCGTGATGTCATTGTCTGTGAACTTTCCCCATGTGTCTTTGAGGTTGCCTGCGAACTGCTTCCACTTGCCTTCAACGATGTCCCAATTCATGGTTTTTTACTTTCTATTTTGGTGTTGGTTTCGCGCCCGAGGATTTTTCTGAGCGCATGAGATTTTGCCGACGATGCGGCCTTCAAACACAAGCTCAAGGAACGATTGCGCCGCACTCATTCCCACACTTGAACACGGCCGACGTGCACGACTTGTCGTCGATGCAGGCCGAACAAACGTTGACCTTGCTCTGATAGTTGGCATCGTTTTTGGCTCCCGACTCGCAGCGCGCTTTGCACGTATCGACGTCGTAGTCTTTCTTAAAACAGTCCTTGTAGCGATTGCAGATCGAGCCGCAGTCAATCTTGTTCTCCACGGCTTGCGCTGCCGCACATCCAAAAGCAGAGACGCCGACAAGGGCCAGTGCAAGAACCGTGAGTACAGATTTGGGCATGTTTGACTTTGTGTTCATGAGGAGTGCTTTTCTTGAGATGGGGGTATGGAAATAGTTGCGCTTATGTTTTGGCTCGATGAGCGATTGTCGTCGGTGATGCGCGTCGATCGCGCGCGCCAGCTTCGTCATCGCGTTGGATGGCAGCCACGAACTCGCGGGCCCATGCTCTGCACCGATCGGTCTGGTCAACGCCGTTGTGGCAGCGCACTGAGAAGACTTGAAACGTAGGGGCAGCTTGTTTGCGGCTCATCACAAGTGTGCTCAAGCAATCGCTGTGCCAAGCGGTTCTATTTTGAAATTCACAGCATCTTCTTGAAGATGCTCAAGACAGCAGGGAGCTCGACATGCAAGGTCGCCACACCTGTGGCGATCGGTCACAGGTGTGCAGCGTCAATCCTGAGATTCGGCGTCCACCGTTGCTTTTCGTGTCGCTTCAGGTGTCGTTGGGGTGCGAAACAACGTGACGACGGCCTCTGCCACGCCGATGTTTTGCCGAATGATTCGCAACCAGGTTGTGGTGCGTTCCTCGCCAAAGAGTGCGCAGAGCCCCTCAACGGCGACGGGTGACCAGAAATGTCGCCAATTGTTTCGGGTGTCGAGGGCGGACCTGTCGTCCGGGCCTCCAACGGACGCATGGCCGTTGACTCCTCTTTCGTCCCGTTTTTCTTCGCGTGAGTCGGCTTCTGCGGGATTCGTGATCAGATTGCGTGCATCACGCAAGCACTTGACCAGCCGATCTCGCTCTGAGTCGTCGATACTGGGTTCGTTCATAGGGTCTCCAATACAGCCGTAAGGCTCTGAGAGGCTTCTCGCCTTGTCGCCACGAAACGTTCTTTGCCAAGTATGCGCACGCTGATCCACCACGCGTACGCGACGGCAGTAAAGTTCAGCGCGCCGCATGCCATGAGGGCAACCCATGGCCGGCTCCACAGTAGCCAGACGACAGCGCCGTTGAGAGTAAGCCAAATCCCAAATGAGGCGAAAATGACGATGAAAAATGAGAACAATACCGTCAATGCATCACGGCGCACCTCTCGCCCTTCGAGGGCGAAAAGTGCGCCGTGGACACGAACGATTTGAACAATGTTCGAAAGCGTTGGCATCGGATTTGTGGACGAGCCTTACTTTCTCGCGACCAATACGCCAACCAACACGCCGATGCCTGCGGCAGCGCCAATGAGTGGCCAAGGGTTTTCGTGCACGTAGCGGTCTGCACCGCGTGCCGTGTCGAGAACGTTGTCTTCGAGGTCGCTCAATTGGGTTTTTGCGAGTTTCAGCTGGCGTTCAATGCCATGTCGGAGCTCGTCGACTTGCTCACTGCCGGCGTCGGCACTGGCCTTCACCATCTCTTGAGCCTTCGTGATGATGTCATCGAAGTCGCTGATCGCTTGCGTACGAATGGCGTTGCGGGGTTGCGTCTGATTGCGGCGGGCTGAGGTAGCAGGCATATGTGGAATTCCTTCGAGTGTTCAGAGTGGGTTAAATTGTTAGAATTTGAGTTTGAGCGTCAACGGCGTCAGCTTCCGGTGGCGTTGCGTCGGCGCGCAGAGCTTGCAATCGCGAGGAGGATGATGGTGCCCACAACACTGCCTAACCAGCCCGCAGCATGAGGTTCGTTCCAATGCCCGCGGGAGATTGCGGCCGAAACGAAGCCTCCAAGAACGGAGCCCGTCACGCCCAAGAGGGCCGTCGAAAACCAGCCCATGGGTTGGTCGCCGGGTGTCAGTGTGCGTGCGATGAGGCCCACAATAAGGCCGAAAAAGACAAATCCTAGTCGCGCCATGCTGGGAACCTTCAGGTTGAATGTGTCGCCTCGCGAGGTACTCCGGGCGGCTGCCGCAGTGCGGAGCCCGAGCGAGGCCTGACCTGACTGCAAACCAAGTGCCAACCTCCACAATCCTGTTTTTGCGGCTGTTGCTTGATGGACGGGCGGCACAATGTGGCAAAAATGCCACATTGTGGTGTGCACGCCACAGCCCGCGCCGGGAGTGTCGCTTCGATACCTCAACCGTGTATAGGTGTGGCATGAACGCCCTTGAGCTTGCCGCGTTGCTTGAAGGCGCTTTGAACGTCACCGGGGATGGTGTCCTCGCCTTCGATACGCAGTGGCAATTCACCTACGTGAGCGACGCGGCGGAGCACATGATGATGCGGCCGAGGGTCGAACTTCTAGGCTTCAATTTGTGGGATCTCTATCCTGAGCTTATCAAAAGCCCCTTCGGCACGGCCTATTTGCATGCCATGACGGATGGGGTGCCGGTTCAAGTCGAGTCGTTTTACGATCCCTTTCAAGCTTGGTACGAGGTCCGCGCAGTTCCGAGTCTCACGGGGATTGTGGTCTTCACCAGAGACATCACGTCAAGAAAGCGGGCTGAGGCGGCCGCTTCTTCGCCGCCACTCACCAGACCAAAATCAAGCAGCACGCCGCCCGTAGCAAGTGCCACAGCTTTTGCCGAGGTGACTTTGCTTTGCAGGGACGCCACGCGCAGCATTGTTCGGCTGTCTCATTGCATCGAGGACGAGTTGGGAGGCCGAATGACGACGACGGCGCTGCGTGACATGGCTCTCCTGCGCGGATGCGTCACGCGCCTCCGAAGCGCGGTAAGCGCCGAAGACGATCTGGACGGTGCAATCTTGGAGGGCGCTGGAGCGCACGTCAGCGCCGTAAAGGGCGAGCCGCTGTCCGGCACTAGTCGCGGGTAGAGAAGGCCTCGTCGATGGCTGTCGCGAACTCCGCCCAGTAGGCGAGTCTGGAGACAAGCATCTCGACAAAGATGGTGAAATCTAGAGGCTTGATCATGTAGCCCGACACCCCAAGTGCTTGCGCGTTGTCCTTGTCCACGCGTTCATCTGAACTGGTGAGAATCAGAACCTTCGTGTCCCTCAGATTCGGGTCGGCACGCATCTCGCGCAGCACTTCGATGCCCGATTTTCGTGGCAGGTTCACGTCCATAATGACGAGTCTGCGAGACTTGGGGTACTCGTTGCCCCCAAGCATTTGGAGTCCCTCGACACCGTCACGCGCCACCCAAAGCGGGCAGTTGACGTTGC
>JAYWGD010000287.1:0-2069 GCA_043778435.1 Myxococcales bacterium
TGAGTCTGCCGTCGCCTGTTTCCATGACACGGACTTGCAGCTTGGTGGTGAGCGGAAAGGCTTTTTGCAGGTCGGTTCCGCGCGGCACGCCGATCTCGGACACGGGGATGAGCCCGCGGCCGCCGCGGCCCTCGCTGCCGGCCACTTGGGCAAACAAGCCATAGGTCTCGATGCGCACGACTTCGCATTCGACCACATCGCCGATGCTGATCTTTGTGCCTGCATTGCCGCGTGCTGCGGGGCGCTCCATGCCTTCGGGCACGGGGATCAGGGCGCGAAGCGAAAGCGTGACGCGCAGCTTGCCCTTCTCGTCGGTCTTGATGCTGAGAACTTGCGCCTCCACGGTCTCGCCCGCAGTGACGCGATCGGCGGCTGCGACGCCGCGCTCGTGGCCCATCTCTGACACGGGTATCATGCCCTCGAGGCCGCCCAGATCGACGAAGGCGCCAAAGTCGCGCACCGAGCTGATGGTGCCCTTGACCACGGTGCCTTCGGAGAGCCCTGCGAGCACACGCTCACGGTTGGCTTCCATCTCCACAGCCGCCACGGCTTTGCGCGAGACGACGATCTTCTTGCCGCCTTCTTTGATCTCGGTGACGAGCACCGTGATGCTCGTGCCCACCATGTCGTCGGCCTTCTCGACAAAGCCGTTGGAGATCTGCGACATGGGGCAGAAGCCACGTAGGCCCTTGCCGAGTTCGACCTCCAGGCCGCCCTTGTTCACGGCCACCACTTTGGCGTCGATCGGCAGCTTGGCCTCTTTGGCGATTTGCAGTTGGGTGATGTCCATCGAGCCCTTGGGCATCGTGCGACCCAAGCGCGCGATGCCGCCGTTGGGCTCCACGCCGAGCACGCTGGCGCGAACGATGTCGCCCACCTTCACCGTGTATTCGCCGTCTTCGCTCTTGAGCTCGGCCGACTCGAAGTAAGCTTGGCGCTTGCCATCAATCTCGCAAAAGACGCTGTCCTTCCCGAGCTGGATAACCACCGCTTCGATGGATTGGCCCACGCGAATTGCGCGGTACGCAGGTGCTTGATTTCCTTCAGCGGCAAACAAATCGGCAAACGAGGACATGGCGCAAGACGGTAGCACTTCACGCTCTTGGGGTGTGAGCGTGAAGTGCTACCGTCTTGGTTTGGCGGGCGTGGATGCCCGCTGGGGCGCCCGATATTTTCAGGGAAACGAAACGGTTTCTGTGTGTACGACCTTGCCCGGGCGCGTGTTCGCTGTGGAGGTCACCTCGTAAGTCCCATCGGGCAAGTCGAGGCCTGTGTGGGTGGGAAGTCCTGCGACGACAGAGGCCCTACCATTGGCAGTCTTTTGCGTTACGTCGTAGCTGCCGCGAACGCTCGTGACGGCTCCGCGTGCATCGCGGATTTCGACGTCGTCGACCTCGAGGCGATGAAGGACAAACACAGTGCGGCTGCCAATCTGTGCGACCTGCGGCGCCGAGCGAAGATACCCAACCCGGGTGAAGAGTTGCACATTGGGGCCAGCTGGCACCACTTGCTTGCCTGCGGGAGGTCCACGGAGGTCCGAACCATCGCGTACGGTCATTCTGTCCTCTCCAACCTCGAGGGATGCGGGTTCAGCATCGGGATAGCTGCGGTCGTACTCATCGAGTTTCACCTCCACCGTCGCCACCGGCAACACCACGTCCACCAATTTCCCTTGCTCGGAGGTGTAGCGAAGCTCGCTCTGTCCAGACCCCGACACCGCCCCCGTGCTGGACGTAAGCAATGCGCTATAGCCCGGGAGTGTTAGCACCCCAATCCCGTTCTCACGTTGCGCCCAGGGCTCGCGGTAGCGGTCGCCGCTCACTTCCAACGAGTTGGTTCCGAACTTCACCACAACATCCCCCAAGGTGGTGGCTCTCGCAAAGCGTATGCGTAGCCCTCCCGGCGTGAGCGACGAAACCGCGCCGGCAACAACGTTAAGGCGGGTGGTGTGATTCTCCCGAAAATTTACGCCATCCATCTCTGCCATTTCGTCATACTCGTTGCCTGTTACCTTCTTCTCCTTCATGTTCAAGTCTAGGACGTAGGGTCCTGGTGCCGCTTGCAGGCGC
>JAYWGD010000288.1:0-5718 GCA_043778435.1 Myxococcales bacterium
CCGCGGCGATGAGCTCCGCAGCCGCCCTCTTGGCGGCTTCGCCCACCTTCACGCCGCCAATCATGCGGGCGACTTCGGCTTGGCGCTCCTTGGCGCTCAGCTTGCGCACTGTCGTGCGTGTGCGTCCATCTTCTTCGGTTTTGCCCACCACGTAGTGTGTGCCGGCAAGCGCCGCGATTTGCGGCAGATGCGTGACGCACAGCACTTGGCGATGCTTGGCGATATCCACAATGGATCGGCCGATGACCTCGGCGATGGCGCCGCTTACGCCTGCGTCCACTTCGTCGAATACATAGGTGCCTGCGGGGCCCTTCTCGGCCAGCACGCGTTTGAGCGCGAGCAGGGCGCGGGAGAGCTCGCCACCGCTTGCAATCTTCCGCAAGGGACGCGGCTCCTCACCCGGATTTGGAGCGATGAGAAACTCGACCTTGTCGATGCCTCCTTGTGTGAGCCGCGCGCCGTCCACCAAGAGTGCGGCATCCACAGCAGCAGGCTGCGGCGCCACATCGACCACCACTTTGGCGCGGCCCATTCCTAGCGCGGCAAGCTCGCGCCCAATGGCCTCAGCCATGCGCGCAGCTGCGGCGTGGCGCTTTTTGGAAAGCTGACGCGCGCGCGCCGACACGGCCACGAGCTCACGTGCCGTAGATTGCTCAAGCTCATGCACGCGCGCACCGCTATCGCTGAGCGCGGCCAACTCGGCCACCACATTGGCGCGAAATCGCAGCACATCACTCACGCTTGGCCCATGCTTTCGCAGGAGTTTTTGCAGCTTAAACATGCGTTCCTCCACCTCGGCCAAGCGACCCGGGTCGGACTCTACCGAGCCCGCATAACGCGCAAGCTCGCGGGCCACATCACTCAGGCGCATGCGTGCGTCTGAGACCGTCTCGGCAAGTGGCGCGAGGCTATGGTCCAGCGATGCGGCCTGATCCAAGTCTGCGGACAAGCGCGCCAAGATGTCGCACACGGCGTGCTCGGCATCGTCCAAGCGCTCAGAGGCTTGGTTGCTTACCGCTCGAAGCTTTTCTGCGTGACGCAAGCGCGAGCGCTCGGTTTCCAAGTCTGCGTCTTCTGTTTCAGACGGAGCGATGGCTTCGATTTCGGAAAGTTGAAAGTTGAGAAAGTCTTCTCGCTCGGCACGGGTACGCACAGACTCGGCGGCCGCGCGTAGCTCTGCGTGAATCGCAGAGAGCGCAGCCACCTCCGCTGCAAGAGCCTCGCGCGCTGGCAAGAGCGCGGCATAGGCATCGAGGTACTCTCCATGGGTGCTTGGATCCGTGAGCTGCACGCTCTCATGCTGCGAGGAAATATCGCATAAATCTCGTGCCAGATCCGCAAGCTCGGCCACCGTGGTCAGGCGGCCATTCAAGTAGGCGCGGCTGCGCCCCTCTGCGTGCACGGTGCGTCGTATCACCAGCTGACCGTCTTCGTCTGGGATACCTGCATTGTGCAATTTCTGCCGCACTTGGTTCAGCTCTGACGGAGGGCCCAACTCAAACAGCGCTTCCACCTCGGCCTCCTTGGCCCCGGCGCGCACAAGATCTGGGCGGGCACGCGAGCCGAGCACCAAGCCCAAGGCGTCGAGGAGCATGGACTTGCCGCTGCCCGTTTCGCCGCTTATCACGTGGAAACCGGGTCCAAACTCAACCCGCACGTCTTCGATGAGCACTAGGTTTCGGATAGATAGCTGAACAAGCATTCAGTAGTGGTACCGCAAACCATGACGCTGACGCAAGAGACTTGCACATGCAAAATGCACCTACCGTCGTCTGTTGCTTGACGCCCCCGATCCGGGCCTCATAAAGTACTGGATCGCGTCAAGCGTCATTTTTTGAGGCGCCCCCCGAGACCCGCTATGTCGACCAAAACCACTTCCAAACGCCGTACCGCGCTTCCTACGGATCCGGCCCAGCTCACCGGGCCTGCCCATTCACTGGACCAGCGCGCGAGGCTGCTCAATCAGCGGTTGGCCACGTCCTCGGAGCAGGTGCGCACAAGCTACACACGCATGCTCGATATGTCGTGGATCTACCACGATGCCGTGCTCGACGGCGTGGTCTACACCAGCCAAGAGATCGATGCCGCCCTGGACTCGCGCGCGTACGACCGCCTGCTTGCGTCGACCGAAGCTTCCCTGCACGGCACGATCGAGAATATCCGGTTGCACAAGAAGTTGCTCGACCGTGTACGCCAGCTCGCGGCAACCACGGAGCCTGTTTCGGGCGAGATGATTCGAGAGTTTTCCCTGATTTTGCACCCCGACGAGGGCGATCTCAAATCGGTTCGTTATCGCAAAGATATCCCCCAGCACCGCCTCTACTTTCACGAGTATTGTCAGCCCGACAAGATCGCGGCACGCGTGCGCCAAGTGGTGGATTGGATCAACGACCCGGAGGTTGTCGCGTCGAGATCTGCTGTGAGGCTCGCCGCCCGAGCACACTACGATCTGCTTCGTGTTTTTCCGTTCTCGCATGACAGCGGTAAGATTTCTCGCATGCTTATGAATCTGCTCCTGCTGCGTGCTGGGCATGCGCCGGCCATCATCGACGCCCGAGAGCGTCAACGTTACTACGAGGCGCTAAAAGGCTCGCCCGTCGCCATGAATCAGATCGTCACTGACTCTATCACCAACGGTCTGAACTCGGTCGAACGCTTGCTCGAAAACGCTGAGCGCACCTGAACGTGCAGGACGACACCACAGCGTCGCTCGCGGAGCTTTTGGGTGCGCATCAGGGTGGTCAGCTCAGCGTGACGGCCGATCTCACGGCGTATATTTTGTTGTGCCTCGCGGAGCAGCTGCGTGACGACCAGCACCTGCGTGGCGCCATCCTGAGCGTCGATGGCGCAGTGGCAGTGATCAATGGTCCACGGACAAAGGATACACCGAGTGCAACCGCCTCGTTAACCGCGCAGCTGCGTGAATTTTTAGCCTCTGCGGGGACGCCTGCACTCGCGTTGCAAACCCTGGCGATGGCCCCCGCGAACACGCCGATAAGCGTGTGGGCCGAGTCTCTCGCAAAGTCTCTCATGCCCATGAACCGAGACGCATCTAAGCGCGCACTCGGACGATGCATTCGCGAACTCAAGCGCGCCCAAAGCACCTTTGGCCTACGCGCCATGGCCTTGGGAGATGGCACGGTACCGCAGCGCCTTTCCCTCACGCCGCCGCCGCCCAGCGTTGCACCCATGCACGCGCCAGCACTGGAGGTGCAGGATGCTGCACTTGCGGCTCAGTCATCCGCAGAACCTGTCTCGGTGCGTCTGCGCGCCTTGCTCGGCGAATACGATGAAGCGCAGTCTGAGGAGATCGACACGCACTTGCGCACCATCGCGGGTCTTCATGCTGAGCCCCCAGCGTCTAAGCCCGCGACCACTTCGGCGATGCTTGAGCGCGTTTCGGTGAGCCGCCCTCATAATGCGGCAAAGTGGGTTGCAGGCTTGCTTCTGCTCGCGCTGGGCCTAGCGTGGGCTCTGGCGCGTTAGAGCGCTCTAGGGCGTAGGCTAAGACGATTGTAGAACACACGCACGGCGCATCACCGCCCACAGCTCGGCCACGCCATCGCCGGTCTCACCGCTCACACCGAGCACCGGAAATCCAGCCGCTTTTTGCAGCACCGCAAGCGCCGGCTTCTGCTGAGCCTTGGAGAGCTTATCAATCTTGGTCGCCACCACAATGGTGCGCACAGGCATGACCGTTTGGGCTGGGCGCGAGCGCATAAATTCGAGAAGCTCGCGCTCCTCGTCTTCGACCCCACGGCGGATGTCCACAAGCAAAACAAGCGCGCGCAAGCTCACGCGATCGTTCAGATATCCCTCGATCATCGGTCCCCAAGACTTGGCCTCCGTCTTGGACACCTTGGCATAGCCATAGCCAGGCAAGTCGACGAAGTACGCACGGAAGTCATCCATGGTGCGTCCCTCAAAAATGTTGAGCTGACGGGTGGCGCCTGGTTTGCTGCTCGTACGCACCAACCCTTGCCGCTGCAATACGCTGTTCAGCAAGGTGGATTTTCCCACATTGGATCGCCCCGCAAAAGCAATCTCTGCAAAGCCAGGCGCCGGCAATCCCGTCGCCGCCGTGGCGCCCGCCACAAACTCGGCGTGAACAACTTTGGGAAGTAGAGCCTTCATCTGCGCGGCGGTAGCACGCGCGCGCGCAATCGGACAATCAGTGATTCCGTTTCGGGCTGGGCGCACGCGAATACATAAAGCGTGTAGAGCACAACAAACACCAGGCCGCCCGCCGCCGCCGGAAGAATGCCCGCGGCCCAATGCGACGCGAGGCGTGCCGCTCCGAAGGCCGCAAAGCCCGCGCAAGATGCACCGATCACATCGGTCCCAACCGCGCGAAACACGGAACCCCAAAGGCTTTTTCCCGAGGCATCAGCAGGCAAATGCCGGCGCAAAGAAAGGCCTAAGAGCAACGCCTGCACGGCTGACGATCCGCTCACCGCGAGCCCTACCCCAACATGACCAAAGCGCGCGCGCAGACCCAAAGCGAGTGCGATGAAGGCCATCAAGTCCACCGCACTAATCCACACAGGCGTGCGCGTGTCTCCATGTGCATGATACACGGGAACCATCTGACGCACGGCCGTGACAAAACCCATGCCCGCCGCTTGAGCCATCAGCGCGTAGCTCGTTTGCCGGGCATCTTCGGCCGTAAAGTGGTTGCGTTGAAAGAAGGCGACGACCAACGGGTGCGCAAGCACAACCAACATCACTGAGGCTGGGATCACCACCAACAAGCAGACTCTCATGCCGCGCAAAAAAGTCGCGCGCACGTCCTCGGTGCGCCCTTGCGCAGCTGCCGCTGAAAGCGATGGCAATGCCGCCGTGGACAACGCGAGCACCAACACGCCTTGCGGGAGATCGCAGACACGCATGGCCCAAGAAAAGTAGCTCTGCGCGCCTACGCCCGAGCCCGAGAGCAGCCTTCGCGAGATCACCAAATCAATGTAATACACACCCAACCCAAAACTTACCGGAACCATGCGAGACAACCAGGTACGCAGCTCTGGGTCTCGCCACGATGGCCATCCCATCCCCCAGAACCCTGCTTTTTTTAATGCGGGCCATTGCACAACCCACTGCAAAAAACCCCCTAGCATTGCGCCCCATGCAAGTGCGAGCGCAGGATCGTGCCCATGACGCATCAGCCACGGCGCCCCCAAAAGGCTGGCTCCAATGAGCGACACGTTGAGCAGCAGCGGTGCGAACGCCGTGAGCGCAAACTTGTTTTGCGACTGCAAGGCCGCGGCTCCGAATGCCGCGCCGCCCATAAAGAAAATGTACGGAAATACGATGCGCGTCAGCGACACGGTGCGGTCCAGCATCTCCGCCGAGGCCTCCGAGCCTACAAAGAGATGCGTGACCTCGGGCGCAAACACCACCCCAAGAACACTGATCGCAAGCAACAAGACAAAGCTCACAACGCGCGCGCGCTTAAAGAAGAGGAGCGCGTGTGCGGCTTCTCCTCGCGCCGCATGAGCGCTCAGCATGGGCACCAATGAGGCCGACATCGCCCCCTCACCGAACAGCTGACGCAGTGCATTTGGGATCGTAAACGCCAGGAAAAATGCGTCCGTCGCTTGCCTATCAAACTGCGAGGCCATCACCACATCGCGCATGAAACCGAGGCCTCGAGACACCAATGTACCCAAGCCCACAATGCCCGCGCGGCGTGTTACCGCTCGCGCTTCAGCTTGGGCCTTG
>JAYWGD010000289.1:0-5710 GCA_043778435.1 Myxococcales bacterium
CTCGGCATGCCGGAGCGCGAGTACTATCTGAAGGACGACGCGCGCTCCAAGCAGCTGCGCGCGGACTACGAGGCGCACGTCGCGCGGGCGCTCGCTTTGGTCGGGACCAAAAATCCAAAAGCCGCAGCGCACCAAGTCATGGAACTTGAGACAGAACTGGCGCGCGCATCGATGACCAAAGAGGAACGACGCGAGCCCGCCAAGCTCTATCACCCCACCACGCTGGCTGCACTGAATGCCTTTGCTCCCTCCATGCCGTGGGCCGACTATCTCCAAGCGCTGGGCCTGCAAGTCGACAGCGTGAACGTCACGCATCCCGCCTACCTAAAAGCCGTCAGTGAACTGTTTGCCGGCGCCGGCAAAAGCACGGGTTGGGTGAACTACCTTGAGTGGCACCTGGTACGTGCCACGAGCGACGACTTGTCCACGAAGTTTGTCAACGAGGGTTTAAGCTGGAAAAAAGCACTGCGTGGCATCGCCAAATCGCCCGACCGTTGGAAGGTCTGTGTGCGCGCGGCCGACGAAGCCATGGGCGAACAACTGGCCAAACCCTACGTGGAGCGTACCCTTGGTACCTCGGGCAAGGCGAGCACACTTGCGATGATTCAGGCCATCGAGGCAGAGATGGAAAACAGCTTGAACGGCCTCGTTTGGATGGATGATGCCACGCGCTCCAAGGCCAAAGACAAGCTGCATGCCATCGCCAACAAGATCGCGTTCCCGGATATGTGGCGCGACTACAGCGCGCTTGTCGTGACGCGCAGCGGTCACTTTGCGAATCAGAGTGCGGCCGCGAAGTTTGAGCTGCGCCGTCAGATGACCAAAGTGGGCAAACCTTTGGACCGCAAAGAGTGGCTGATGACACCGCCGACGGTGAACGCCTATTACGAAGCAAGCATGAACGAAATGGTGTTTCCGGCTGGAATTTTGCAGGCGCCGTTTTATTCCAACACCGCGCATGCAGGCACCAATTTTGGTGGCATCGGCATGGTGATGGGACACGAGCTCACGCACGGGTTCGATGACGAGGGACGACAGTTCGACGCCAAGGGCAATCTGTCGGATTGGTGGAGCCCCAAAGTGAGCGAGGCCTTTGGCGAGCGCGCCAAGTGCGTCAAGGATCAGTACGATGGCTACGAGCTCTTGGGCGAACACGTGAACGGCACGCTCACGATGGGCGAGAATTTGGCCGACCTTGGCGGCCTGCGCCTCGCGTACCAAGCGCTTGCGCATCAAGCGCATGGCGACACGAGCGCCGCGGGCGAAGCCACCCGCGAACAGCGATTCTTTTTGGGCAATGCTCAAGCCTGGTGCGGCGTGCAGCGTGAGGCCAATGCACGCTTGCGCCTTGCCACCGACCCCCATTCGCCGCCCGCGTTTCGTGTCAACGGCCCGGCCTCGAACATGTCCGAATTTGCGGCCGCATTCTCGTGCAAGCCAGGGGACAAAATGGTGCGCCAAAACGCATGCCGCGTTTGGTGATCGCCTGAGGGCGCTCTACTCGCCGTAACGGAGCATCAAGAAACTCCCGGCATCGACGAGCACGTGCGCAACGATGGCCACGAGCACGCCGGAGTCTAGGCGCGTGGCGAGAGAAAACAGAAGGCCGGCCGCAAAGGTTTGCGCCACACCCACTGGGCCTTGGTACGCGTGGCCCAACGCAAACAACCAAGCGCCCATCACCGTGGGTAGCCACCGCTTGTCGCCCAAGCCGCTGAACTCAAGGCCTTTGCGAAGGCGGTCAATCAAAAATCCGCGCGCCACGATTTCTTCGTAGAACCCCGCCCACACGGCCATGGTCAATGCGCGCCCAAGAGGAATGCGACGAAATGCCTCGAGGGCGGCATCGCGGCTCGCAGTCGCAGGCGCGCCGAAAAAACGCTGAAACGTTAGCAAAATAGCTGCTGCTGCGGCGAATGCGCAAAGTGCCAAAAACACGCCAGCGGGCAGGACACGCCATCCCAATCGCGACTGCAGGCCCAACGTTTGCCTGGGCGAGGGGTCCCGCCCTGCACAAAGCACGCAATAGGCCAAAAGCACTGCGCCGCTCAGCACCACTTGCACCACATCGGGCACGCGAGCGGCTTGTGACTGCACGTGCATGTCTATGCGAGGCCCCCATGCCGCAAGCACGGTAGGCGCCAGTGCTGCCAACACGAGAAGCCCGGCGATCTCAAGCCACGCGGTGGCGCCATCACGCAGAGGCAAGCTCTGAGATTTGTCGTCGCTCACACGACCGAGCTCTCGCTGGCCGACGACGAACTGCGCAAATCCTCAGCCAGTTCCTTGGCTCCGGCGGCAATGGCCTCCAGCGCTTTGACTCCTTGATGCGGCTGCGTCGCTAGAATGGCGGCATTGAGTGCAAGCAAATCGGCACGCTCTGAGGAGGCCCGAACCAGGCGTAGCAGCAACACGCTGCGACGCCGCGCACGGCGCAAACCATGCGCTGCGAGAAGCCAGCCTAAACCTGCACCTTGCACGGAACAGAAGACACACAACAAGAGACACCAAGGCTGCTGCACTATACGGCCCTCCTGGAGCGAGATGGCCGCTTTGGCGCGATCTGTGTTTGCTCACTAGGCGCTTGTGCGGCGCGCAAACGGCGCTCGGATGTCGGAGGCGCCGACACCATGCTGGAGAGCCTGGCCCCCGCAGTTGCAAGAGCCACCTCGCTCTTATCAATACCCCAATAGCGACGACCCAACTTCGCCGACACGGCAAGCGTGGTGCCGCTTCCAGCATAGGGGTCGAGGACCAAATCTCCAGGGAGCGTGAGAGAAGTCAGCAACCTCTCCAAAAGCGCTTCGGGCTTTTGTGTGGGATAACCCGTGCGCTCTTTGGCCACAGGCGCAATGACCCCGATGTCCCACACATCGCCCATCGGAACGCCTGGCGAAGGCGCCGACGTTGATGAAGAACAGACGCGTTTGCCTGCTCCATCAAACCGCGCAAGCTGTTTGCGATCGCCCCAAGTGGCTTGGGTGGACGCAGCGAGGGGTTCATAGAGCTGCGTCCAACGCCCGGGCACGCTCGCGTCTTTGCGGTAGCGCAGCAGACAATCGTGCACACGCTGAAAGTTTTGCTGTTTCGAGGGCCAGCGTCGATAACGCCATATGATTTCACTCACAAAGTTCTGTTCGCCAAAAATCTCATCGGCGAGCACTCGCACGTAGTGACTCGTTTTTGGGTCCACATGAATGACAACACAGCCCCAAGGCGCCAAGAGATCGCGCACCGCAACGAGACGCTCTGCCAAACATTTCAGGTACTCTGCACGCGATTCCCAATGGTCGTCAAATGCGGTGCTCACGCCGCCCACAGCCCGCGCGCTCGTCTCAAACGTGCGCTGCGTCAGGTAGGGCGGATCTAAGTACGCCAAGCTCACCTGTGCCGTCTCCGAAAGCGCGAGCTCGCGCATCACGGCTACATTGTCGCCAGCCCACAAATGCCCCGTATCGTCGCTCCACAC
This sequence comes from Myxococcales bacterium, assembly GCA_043778435.1. Taxonomy (GTDB): domain Bacteria; phylum Myxococcota_A; class Polyangia; order Polyangiales; family Polyangiaceae; genus JAAFHJ01. Next base: position 3,470 of record JAYWGD010000289.1, read on the forward strand.
GGCACTGCGCAGCACACCCACGACGCAAGCATTGCCCGAAATCACGCCGCTCGCCAGCGACGTCTTTCCTGGCCAAGTCAATGTGACGGAAGAATGCATCTTTCGCCCGATCGTACGAAGGCCTGAGCAAGCGGTACAAATTCTAGGGAGACGACCTAGGGCGCTATCGGATAGACAGACGCCATGTCGGACAGCTCCAACACCACGCCCATGCCGTCGCCCATGCCGCCGGAACCCAAAGTGGTGCGGCCAGCGCGCGTGTTCTCTGCCATCCAGCCGACTGGCGACATTCACATCGGTAATTATCTGGGCGCCATTCGCACCTGGGCTGATCAGTGCAAGGCGCAACCTCAGACGGGCGAAGAGCTGTACTTCGCCGTCGCCGACGCCCACGCAATCACCGTGCCACACAAGCCCAAAGAGCTACGCGCCACCATCGATCGCTTTGTGATCGACCTACTCGCCCTCGGCGTCGATCCCGCGTGCGCCACATTCTTTGTGCAGAGCGATGTGCCTGAACACATGGAACTTGCTTGGTATTTGTCGTCCGTCACGCCCATGGGCGACCTCAGCCGCATGACACAATTCAAGGACAAGAGCGAGGGACAGGACTTCGCCTCTAGCGCCCTCTTTACCTACCCCGTGCTCATGAGCGCCGATATTTTATTGTATCGTGCAACCGTTGTTCCTGTCGGCGACGATCAGTTGCAGCACTTGGAGTTGGCGCGTGAAACCGCTCGCCGCTTCAACCATCGCTTTGGCAAAACGTTCTTGGAGCCCAGGGCCCGCGTGTCAAATGCCACACGCGTTGGGGGTCTGGATGGCGACGGCAAGATGAGCAAATCTAAGGGCAACACACTGGACGTGTTTGCCGACCCCAAGACCTTTTGGAACAAGCTAAAAACGGCGTACACTGATCCGGCCCGCGTGCTTCGCAGCGATCCCGGGCACCCAGATATTTGCAATATCTACAGCCTTCACAGCGCGATGTCGTCGCCAGAGCAACAAGAAGAGGTGGTGCGCAACTGCACGACCGCGGGCTGGGGCTGCTTCGATTGCAAGCAAGTGCTCTACCAAAACTTTGAGACCGAGCTCATTCCGCTACGCGACAAGCGGGCGCAACTACGCCCTGACGATGCGCGCGCGGCGATGGCCCAAGGCACCGAACGCGCACGGGTGGTGGCCGGCAAAACCATCAGCGATGTTCGCAAAGCATTGGGCGTTGGGTATCTTCGCGTATGAGCGAGGTGCGGCGCGTTTGGCGATGGCAGCCGCAAGCTTGGTGCGTGGGATCGGTGTGGCTCTTGCTGGGCTGCAGCACCGACGATGTGCAGTCTTCGCCGGAGCGCGTTGCGCGTGCGTACAGCAACATTCAGGCCAAATCAGCGGGCAACAGCGTCGAGATCCAGCGAGCTTTTTTGCTACTTTCCCCTGCTGCACGGGCCGACCTACAGGTAAAGAGTGACACCGCCATGCGCACCTTGGGGATTCGACTCAACACAAGCGATATGCTGGTTCCTCAGTCCGCCATATTCCCTAGCGATGCCAGCGAGGTGCAAGTCACACCTGATGGCGACGATGCGGCCCTTGTAAGCCTTCGAACAGCCGACAAAGAGGTGCGGCTCTCTTGCGTTCGTGTGCAGGGGCGTTGGTGGGTAGAACCTCGTTGGCTTAAGGCTGCGGCTGGGCCCTGAAAGAAACGCACAGTTCATCTGTCGCCCGACGGGTGCTGAGCGATGGCCATTGCAAATCAGTGCGTGCATTCTGCATACCAAACGTGGAAAGAGACGCGCCTCGCTGAGAGCCATCGCACCAATAAGCTTCGGCTTCGGCATCGCAACCGAATTCGCCAGGCAGCAATTCGATGCGCTCTACACCCAAAGGACCGAACGTGCCTGATCGCATGGGAATCACCAGGCTCACGATGCCCTTCGAATCGGGCAGTGGCGCAGGGATTTCCTGTTCGGTCTCGAACTGGGCCTCCGCGCCACTGCACCATGGCCCAAGCAAAGGCGGAGGAATGTGCGCCACGACGCCGGCCATGTTGGTGGGCCCTGCGAGGGCGTTTGCCCACGAGGGCAAAATCGGCGCACGCTCGAAACGTAGTGGCGCGCTCTCGCCAGCCGTTGCCCAACGCGCAGAGAACCCCGTTGGGTTGCCCGGAAATCCCAATGGCAGAAAAAGATGCAAACCGCGTGGGCAGGCTCCCTCCGAGCCCGCAAGTCTGTAGCGTGCACGCAC
>JAYWGD010000290.1:0-5702 GCA_043778435.1 Myxococcales bacterium
CGCTCTCGAGCAACGCCACCTCGTCGGGCGGAAACGCGTCGCTCATGCGCCGCTCTCCGACCAGCAAAAATCCAACCACTGACTCGCCTTCGTGCAGCGCAATCAGCACACAAGACGGGAGCGGATGCAGCGCCGCAACGGCCAAATCACGGCGTGCGTCCTGGCCCTCGCGCTTCATGTCCTCAATCACCAAGGGGCGTAGCGCCAACCGATCGATCAGCGGACGCGCCACGCCTCCCTCCAACCGCGCCACCGCGCTCTCGCCCTCCTGATGCATGCAGGCAAAGCCCTCCGCATCACGCAAGTACACTGCCGCCATGGCCACGCGCCTTGAGGCGACAAGCCCTTGCGTCACGGCATGCATCGCCGCCGCCGGCTCGACGGCCCGGGACAAGTCGAGACGCACTGCACGCACGACGGAGGCGAACTGATCGCGCTCACGGAAAAGAAAATGCTGCACGCGGCGCTCGATCAGTTCTCGAAGCGGTTCGAACAACACCAAGAAGACCAAGGCCACCAACACCGCATTGAGATACATAGCGCCGATGCGGCCTAAATAGGCCACAAACCCATAAAAAATGCCCGAAAGCGCAAAAGCCAGAAGAGTGTATGTCACAAGCTTTGAGCTGAGCTCATACAGATCCCCGAGCCTGCGACGTCGCAAAGACTCGGCCATCACGAACAAGAAAATCACACTGAGCACTGCACCCACAGGCGGCAAAGACGTAAGCGGGCCGCCAAGAACCGACAAGAAGTCGGCAAGCGTTAAGGCAAAAGAGGCCGCGCCCACCACCGACAAAAACCGCATGCGATCCCGCACCGCGCGTGAATCGCTCTTGCGAGATCGAAGATACAAGTCGCCGAGCGCGAGCGACAACATGCCCACCACGTAAGTGTACAAATAGGCCAAGGCCCACGGCGAAGCGTAGGCGCGCGAAGTAAGCGCCGCGAGCACAAATGCAGGAATACCCAGCAAAAAAGCTGCCGCACCCAAGCGAGAGGGCCTGAGCGGTGTTCCTTCTGGGACCGCAAGACGCCGGAACAAATTGATCGCTGATTGTGGCAACAACACAGTGAGCACCATCGTGACGCGATCGAACACCGGGGCGCTCACGATGAGCGACAGCGACTGACTCAAGTACCAAAATGAGATGCACCCCGAGAACGCGGCGAAGAGTAGACTACGCGAGGCTCGGCGTTGCAGAAGTGCCGCCACCGCGATGGCAAATGCGATCACCCCGCAGACGAGAATGGTTTGTGCGCGAATGCCGTCCACTGGCCTATGCCTCCGCTTGGCTCTGGGTCGTGCGCACCGTCATGGGCACTCGACCTGCCGCGCCACTGAACACCAATGCATCGACAAGATGGGCAACACCTACGCCTTCGAAAAAAGGTGCGCTTACGTCGAAGCAAAGCTCCGCCCCTGCGTCTTCAAAGCCGATGCTTCGGGCGGTGCCTACCGAGGCCTCGAGCCACAAGGCGATGGCCAGCGTGTGCCTAACATTTTCGAAGGTCACGCGCTTTTTCACACGCAATCGTGCGTGCGTCTCCAAGCTTCGCATCTCCTCGAAGGGGTCGCAGAACACATGGCTGTCGATGCCCCAAACGATGCGCGCGCCCGCCGCGCGAAGCTCTGCGATGGGGCCCAGGCCGTCGCCCAAATCGCGCGCGGCATGAATCATCACGTCGCTGAGCACAGTGCGATCGTCGTACGGCGTGCCAACTGGTTGATGGTGCACGTCGTGACCCTCGCCTACCGTCATCACGCCGGCTTGCCGCAAATCTCGGTATACGCGACGCGACACCTCGTAGATCGACTCCGGCGTGATCGCATTGGATGCGGCATACATCTGCCCACGCCACGACCAAAAATCGTCGCCGGGTTGCAACGGCCGCTGCGCCATGCCCCGCATCCCACGTTGAAACGCGTGGCTGTGCGCGGTGGCAAATGCCGGCATCACAAGTTCGTCGCCGAGCGATGCCGTCATGGGCTGCTGAGCGAAAACCAATGAGCAAATTCGTATTCTTGCAAACCGATGGGGCGCGCCTTTCGCACCCGCGTCCACGCTTCGTTCGCGCCCGCTGCATCTCCAGCGCGATGCTTGGCAAGTCCCTCGTAAAAGTCGGTCTCACCAATCTCCAACTTGCCGTGCGCCGCAGCCCGCAGCCCGGCCACATCGCCCGTGCGCGCATACGTAGCGACACGCCCCCGCCAACGAGGATCTTGCTCGGCCACCGCAAAGATATGCTTGCTTAGCCAGGCGCGATCGGGATGGCCCAGAGGCATGGCTGAGAGCGTCCAAAGTGCTGGATACACCAACTCATTGGCGCTCACGCCTTGCTCCAATGCCGCCCGCACCAACGCCAGGCCGTCGGGCTTTCCCGTGAACAAGTCGACGGCTGCGAGCTCGTGCGCAAGCACACGCGGATCCGCGCCTGTCAACGCAGACTGCGCTTCAGGAGCAGACATTTTGCTGACGGAAAAATGCAGGGCCGCGTCGATTGCGGCACAGCGAAGCGCTCGAACTTGCGCCGCATCGTCCTTTTTTCTGGGCGCGCAGAGCGCCTGCCACGCGAGCTTTGCTTGCGGCAACGAGCGCGCCTGCGGTGACAGCGCCGATTCCAGACGAAGCAGAATGAGTCGGTGAAAGAAGGCCTCTTTGCTGTCTGGCTTGGGTGCATTGCGCGTCAAAAACGATCGTGCATCCTCGTCCCTTGCTAAGCCCTCCAGCGCGTTTGCATACTCCAGTCGCCCTGGCTCCTTGGGCGGAATGGGCAGGAGCGCGCGCAGCTGCTCCTCGGCCGTCTGGAAGTCGCCTTCCAAAGACTTCGCGCTGCCGCGCAAAAACGTGAGCATACGAAGCGCGCCGTTGTCCTCGATGTCGGGCGAGCCCTCATGCAAGAACGCATCAGCATCTCGCAGCGCGCGCTCGGTACGCGGCACATCTTCGGCGCCAAGCTCACGCGTAGCCACCTCTTGCAACAAAAGGGCCGCGGCCGCGCGCGCATCCGGGCGAGGCGCGGCGCCATGCGGCAATGCCGGCGCGACATACGAGAGACGAAGCACATCGAGCGCAGACAATGTGGCACCGAGCACCGGCTGAGATGTCCTGCCGTTGAGCGAAACGAAAAGGCGCACCAGTGACGTGAGCGGCGCCACATGCGCGTACAATACACGCTCTTGGTTTTCCTGTGGCGCCATGAGCGCCAACACTGGACCCACGGTCTTGTCGCTTGGTGCGTCGGCATAGATGCGGAGCGATTTTGCAACCGCCGGGCCACTCGTTTTGTCCGCGCGCTCCAGCGCATCGGCCGCGCCTCGTGCGTCCCCGTCGCGCAAATAGAGCGCTGCCAGCTCCACGCCCACGTCACGCATTCCGGTTTGCAAATCCTTCAAGTCTGCTGCGCTCCCGCGCCCCAAACGCGAGCCGGCTTCGCGAAGCACGCTGATCCAATTTCCCAGCGCGCTTTCGGCTTCATCGCGCGTTGCAACGCTTGGGTAGTAAGCATGAACGCGCGCGCGGGCCATGGCATTGCGCCACGAGCTTGGATGGTCTTCGATGCCGCCAAGCATCCAGCTCTCTAGCGCGCGTTCGTGTTCCTGCGCACTGCTGCTTGCCCGGCTATCGCCTGGCCTCGAGAGCCAGAGGTAACATCCGAGCGCTTCTCCCTCGCGCCCTGCACGCGCAAAGTCGTCGGCAAATGCAGCCAGTGAAGTGCGCGTCGCTGGCTTGAGCGTCAAGCGCTCTGCTTCGCCCGTTCTGACCAGCGCCATGGCGCCCTGCAATGCGTGCACGGCGTCCTCCCATTCGCCCATTCGCCGCCGCGTATCTGCATAGTACACCTGACTTGCAAATGCTCGCGCAACCAGCGAAACGTCTGCCGCGCGGCCATGCTGAACCGAAAGCACTTGAGCGCCCGCCGCGGCATCCTCGAGCGGCCCCAAGCCGGCAATGGGATCGGGGTCGCCCGATGCAGACAGTGAAGAATCGACGACGGGCACTGCCGCCTGCCGCGACGCGCCACCACAAGCGCCGAGCATGGCCACTGTGATGCCGACGAATGATGCCATGCCTGATGTGGATAAAACGCGAAACGCCATAACCGGGATGGTACCCGGCCATGGCGCTCGTGGCCAATGAAGACCTTTGCCTACGGAGAAGTGCGCTTACTGAGCAACACAGCTGAGTGCGCCGGCAGAATTCACGCTGCTGCACCTCTGATCGTTTCCGTCCGCGTCGGCAACGCAGTAGTCACTGTTCACGATTTTTCCGCCAGTGCACTGATACGCGTGGGCTGGGTCAGAGAGACTCCCGTTCGTCTCTTTGCTGATGTCGCAGCGCCATCCATCCTTTTGACCACTGCAGGCGTCGGTGCTTGTGTTCTCCACTTTGCCTACACATTTGCCGCCTCCTTCTGCAAATTCGGCCTTGACTGAGAAGTCACGGTTCTTACCCACAGGAGGATCGATGTGAACCGTGGCAAGCAGCCCCCCTACAACCGGACATGTTCCCTTGTCGTCGACCGCCACGTATACCTTGCCAGCCACGTAAGTGCCGCGAAACCCAATCGCACTTACGTCGATACGAATCTCGCCTTCGCAACTTCCTTTAAACGCCCCCGAGCCCTTCTTCACGACCACGGGCTTCGCTTGAATCGTAGGTTTCCAAGGTGCGCCATCTTTGCCGGTATAGTTAAAGCCATCACCCAATGTGTAAGATGCAAACACCGAAGCAGATCCCTTCACCACAGCGCCAGCCTGAATCTCCAAGGGGTCTAAACTCGACGCCGTGCAGCGAATCACCAGAGACTGCTTGTAGTTCACATACCCGACTGGCGTTTTGATGCTGCGGGGCGCCGAGGCCCCCATGACCTTCTCAAACACGAGGGGAACACCTGCTGCTGGCTTTTTGCTGGTGCTGTCCAAGGTCATCTTCAATGTAGCCAAGACTTTGGCATCCAGCTCGGCAGAGAGTGTGGCTTTGATACCGGCGCCTTGGCGCCCGAAATCAAACTTGCCCGAAAGGTCGAAGTAGGCGTCGTCGAGATAGCCAGAGACTCGGCCGCTGACTTTGCCGCCGCCTACCGCATCCGCAGAGAAGGGCTCATCAAAAAGCTTTTGCGAAGGCAGAGCAAAGTTCACTCCGTTGCTTTTCCCTTTGCCACTCGATCCCGAACCCTTGCTGCCATTGCCGCTCGATTCCGAACCCGTGCTGCCATTGCCGCTCGATTCCGAACCCGTGCTGCCGCTGCCACCCGAGCCCGAGCCGGTGCTTCCGTCCGAACCCGTGCTGCCGCTGCCACCCGAGCCAGAGCCCGGACCAGAGCCCGGGCCGGTGCCTGCACTGCCTGTGGAATCCGCGCCCGCGGTGCTGGAACCAGAGCCGTCATCGAAACTTTCGCTGACACCTGATGGGGAGCCTCGGCCATCGCGCTCCACATCGCCAGTGGCGACCTCTTCCTTGGCATCGGGGAGTTCGCTGCTCTCATCGACGTTGTCTTTGACCGCTGGGTCTTCTGCCTTCTCGCTGCCCGATGTGCTGCCGGACTTGCTCGGCTGCGCCTTAAACGTTCCATCGGCTGAGCACTCATCTGCGTCATCCGAGCCGGTGCCAATGGCGGTGCTAAGATTGTACTCGAACACGTCGAAGGCGTCGTCCACGGTGCCCTCGACACCCTTCAAGACAACGGGATCGCTGCTG
>JAYWGD010000291.1:0-5697 GCA_043778435.1 Myxococcales bacterium
CTACTTTGTTGCGGGCGCCATCTTCTCAGGCTTTGCAATGGTGATGACTCTGATGCTTGTGACCCGTGCGGTGTACGGCATGACCAGCGTGGTGCGCCCCATGCACCTCGAGTTGATGAACAAGATCATCCTGCTGACGGGCACCCTTGTCGGGTACGCCTACGCGATGGAATTCTTTATCGCGTACTACAGCGGCAACGAATACGAGCGTCACGTCTTCATCCACAATCGTGCCACTGGCCCGATGGCTTGGGCTTACTGGATTATGATCAGCTGCAATGTCTTGTCGCCCCAGGTTTACTGGTTCAAGAAATTGCGCCGAAACATTGCGGTCTCGTTTGTGGTCTCGATTCTTGTCAACATCGGCATGTGGTTTGAGCGATTCGTCATTATCGTTACGTCGCTATTCCACGATTTTTTGCCATCGGCTTGGGGCGATTACAGTCCTACGCTCATCGATATTTCGATTTTTATGGGTACTCTCGGATTGTTCTTCACTGCGTTTCTTCTCTTCATTCGATGGGTCCCGATGATCGCTATTGCGGAGGTCAAGGGCGTCTTGCCCGAGGCCGACCCGCACTATCATCCCGAAGGCGAGGAGCACCATGGTGTTCACGGCCACGCAGCATCCGCCGCGGCAGGGGAGTAAACAACATGTACGCAAAACACGATCTCCTTCTGGCCGAGTACGACACGCCCGCAGCATGCTTGCATGCCGCCGAGAAATTGCGCGACGCCAGGTACAAGAACTTTGACGCTCACACGCCCTTTCCTGTCCACGGGATGGACGCAGCCATGGGTCTTCAGGACAGCAAGTTGGGCTGGTTCGTATTGATCGCGGGAATGACGGGTACGACGGCAGGTTTCTGCATGATGTATTGGATGAACGCGATCGATTACCCTCTGATCATCGGTGGCAAGCCACCAGGCTCGTTTCCAAGCATGATCCCGATCATGTTCGAGCTGACCATTCTTTTTGCGGGCATCACCGCTGTTTTTGGCATGTTCGGGCTCAACCAGCTCCCCCGACACAATCATCCTATTTTTAACTCGGATCGCTTTCGTAACGCGACCAATCACAAGTTCTTTGTTTCTGTCGATTCTTTGGATCCGCAGTTTGACAAGGAGAAAACCAAAGCATTGCTTGAGAGCACGCACGCGTCGCACATCGAATTTGTGGCCGACAGCGTTGAAGAAGGGGTGGCGCAATGAACGCTCGCACCACGACCAGGCTCTTGCTCGCAGTTTGCATCGGGTTCAGTGCCGCTGCATGCCGTGGCCAAACATCGCGCGAAACGCCCATCGGGGGCATTCGGAACATGCACAACCAAGAGCGCTACGACATTCAAGCCGAGAGCACATTTTTTGCGGACAAGCGCACGATGCGCACGCCTCCTGAGGGCGCTGTAAGCCAACAGCGCGAATCGGATGTTGAGACGCTTACCGGTCGTTTGCGCGACAACTCGGGCTATGTGCTGTCAGTGCCTCATGCGGTGGTTTCGCGTGGCGGAGGCATGGAAGCATTGCTGAACCGCGGCCAGCAGCGCTACGGCATTTATTGCGCGCCCTGCCACGACAACACGGGCAATGGTAAAGGCCCTGTTTGGGCGCGTGCAGTGGCAGGCGGGGCGGCTGCGTTTGTTCCGCCAACATTTCACGACAACCGGCTGCGTCACATCCCCGATGGTCAGCTCTATGCGACCATCGAAAACGGCAAGGGCAACATGCCGCCGTACGGACACAGCATTCAAGTCGACGATCGTTGGGCCATCACGGCCTATGTGCGTGCGTTGCAGGTCGCGAATGCGCGCATGGATGGCGAGGTGGCAGACTCGCCCCCAAGCGGCCCCGTGCCGCGTGTAGAAGTAACCAAGGATCACTTGGTTATCGGCGAGCAAATCAGTTTTGAGACGGGCAAGGCCACGGTCATGCAAGACTCTTCTTCTTTGCTCGATGATTTGGCCACGACTATCAAAGCCAATGCGGCGCGTATTCGCAGCATCGAGGTGCAAGGTCATACGGGCAGTGATGGCGATTCGAAGGTAAACCTCGCGCTTTCCAAAGATCGCGCGGCAGCGGTGGTTGCTGAGCTCGTGAAGCGCGGTGTCTCGGGGGCGCTTCTCAGCAGCAAAGGTTATGGGGCGAGTGTGCCGCTGGAAACAAGCACGGGCGCTTCTGCCAGCGAACGCAATCGTCGTGTCGAATTTGTCGTCGTGCAAAACGACCCGCAAGCGCAACCAGCGTCTGACGTGGAGAAGAAGCCATGAGCGCGCATACCGAAGACAAACTGGATCTCAGCATCGAACCTCGGTTGCCAGCGGGCAGCGCGTGGGCGGGTGCATGGAAGAAAGCCGCCATCGTGGCTGCGGTGGGTTTGGTGCTTACTTTGCTGGGCAGCATCGGTGCTCACGACGGTGGTCGCCGCTTTGCCTACGCCTATATTTATGGTTATTTCACCATTGCCATGATCGGCCTGGGCTCGCTTTTCTTTGTGCTTATCCAGCGCCTCACGGGCGCCAATTGGAGCGTGACGGTGCGCCGGACCGCAGAGTTCTTTGTGTCCGGTTTGCCAGTGCTTGCTTTGCTTGCATTGCCGATATTGGCCAATGTGAAGCACTACGAATGGCATGACATAGTGACACCGCCTTCCGCCGAACACGGCGAGCATGCGGGGGCCAAGCACGGATCATTGCCCGGCATTTCTGATGCGCTAGCGCACGACGGTCATGACGAGGACGAGCATCATGAGCCGGGCCCAGCGCACGCCATGCATCCAGATCATCCAAAAGGGGCGCTGGCCCAAGGTGCGCACGCAGAGCACGATGATATGGCGGCCAGCCCTCACGCGGGTCACGACCCCAACCATGTGGCGCACTTGGACACGCTCGCGAAAAAGGCTGGCTGGTTCAATCCCACCTTCTTCTTCATCCGCGCCGGGCTGTATCTGTTCGCATGGACGTGGCTCGGATTGCGGTTCTTCAAGTTTTCGGTCGCGCAGGACAAGGACAAGGATGTGGCGTGGACGTTGCGTGCTCAGGGCGCCGCACCCACCAGCATGATGTTCTTTGCGCTCAGCGTGACCTTCGCGTCCTTCGATTGGGTGATGGCCCTTGAACCTTCTTGGTTCTCAACCATCTTCGGGATCATCGTGTTCTCGACGGGGGTAGTCTCGAGCCTCGCCGTGCTCATCTTGGTCACCATGTCGCTTGTAGACGCCGGCTACCTCAAGGGCTTCGTAAACGTGGAGCACTTTCACGATATGGGCAAACTGCTCTTTGGTTTCGTTGTGTTTTGGGCCTACGTGAGCTTTTCGCAGTTTATGCTTATTTGGTACGCCGGATTGCCCGAAGAGGCGACCTACTACCACTTGCGTTGGGATTCGTCCGGTGAGGCCACGGCGGGCGCCGGCCCTTGGTCGGCGGTAAGCGTGTTCCTGCTCTTTGGACACTTCGTGATCCCGTTCCTCATGCTCATCTCGCGCAACACCAAGCGCGCTCTGGGCACGCTTAAGATGGCAGCGGCTTGGGTGCTCTTTATGCACGTGATTGATTGGTACTGGGTGGTGATGCCCAACTTTAAGCACTACGCAGTGGAGCTTAGTTTGGCCGACGTCGGCACCCCTTTGTTGGTCGGAGGCATCTACTTTGCTTACGTCTTCCGCAAGATGACGCAGCACTCGCTCATCCCCACCGGCGATCCGCGTTTGGCGCGCGCCATCCACTTTCATCAGGTCTGAGGAGTCGCATCATGGCATTCGACAAATCAAAGGTTAACAACCCCCTTATCTTCAAGCTGATGGCGGCATCGCTCGCCACGTTGGTGGGCCTCAAGTTTATCTTGGGCTCCTATTTCACGTACATTACCGAAGATGCCAAAGCAAATGCGGCGGCCTCTCCTGAGGCGCTCATCAAGCTTCGCATTGAGGAGAAGAAAGCTCTTGCCACAGCCCAAACGCCTATCGCTCAAGCGATGAGCATTGTGGCCAAGGCACCACGCGAGCGCGCGAGCCTGATCGTGCGTCCGCTTCAGTCTGATGATGTAAATGCAATGAAGGGCTGGAGCAAACTGCCCAAAGCGTTTGATCCCGCCACACGCTAAGAACAACCATGCGCCTTTCCCTCCTCGCTACGATCGTTGTTGTGTTGTGTTCGGCTTCGGCCTCTGCACAATACACCGACCGTACGCGTGACGGAGATGCGCCCGTTGTTGCGCCCAAGATTGAACACGTGGGTGTGTCGGAGCACTTGGGCGATCGCATTCCGGTCGATGTTCCTTTCATCGACGAGCAGGGCCGTCAGGTTACACTTGGCGAATTCATCAATGCAGGAAAGCCATCGGTGTTTGTGTTTGCTTACCATTCTTGCCCAAAGCTCTGCAGCATGGTGCTTGATGCGACGGCCAAAGGTCTCAGTGGCATCTCTGCCAGCATGGGCAAAGACTACGGCATGACGGTGCTCAGCATCGATCCACTCGACACCACGGAGCGCGCCAACCTGAAGCGCAACCAGATGCTTGCCAAATATGGCCGAGCGGGCGCTGAGCAAGGCTTGCATTTTCTTACTGGCACCAAAGAGAACATCGATCGAGTCGCCAATGCCGTGGGTTTTGAGTATGACTACGACAAGGAGTCCAAGCAGTATGGTCACGCAGCGGCCATCATGCTGGTGAGCCCGACGGGCAAGCTTGCGCGATACCTTTATGGCCTGGAGTTTTTTCCTAACGACATTCGTGTGGGCCTACTTGAAGCTTCTAAGGGGAACACCATTGGCACGCTCGACCAGGTGATACTTTACTGCTATCAATACAGTCACGACCAATCGAAGTACGTGTTGGTTGCACGCAATGTGATGAAGATTGCTGGGGCGCTCACCGTCGTCACCATGCTTACGATCTTTACGCTTCTCAAACTGCGCGAGCGCAGCAAGAACGCGCCTTCCAAACTCCCGGCCTGAGCTGCGCCATTAAGCGCACTCAATTGCATTCCTCAACGACACCTACGCGCCCGAGACAACCATGCTCCAACCGCTTCAGAATGCGAACGAACCCCCAGCCAGTACATTTGACTTGCCTGTTGCGATGTCGACTGGTGCCCCGGGTATCGATGCGCTCTATGATTTTATTCTTTGGTTCAGCGTTGCCTTTACCGTCGCCATTACTGGCGCCATGCTTTACTTTGTTTGGCGTTACCGTCGTCGAGCAGGGGTGAAGGCGGCCGAGACCAAAGACAACACACTGCTAGAACTCTCCTGGACTGTTCCACCTCTGTTTTTGTGTGTGGCGCTGTTTCACATGTCTTATGGCGAGTACATTAAGAATGTCACGGCAGCCGAGAACGCTCTTGAGATCCGTGTCCGAGGACAACGTTGGCAGTGGTCGTACCAGTATCCGGATGGCACGCCTGAGCAAGGGGACACACTTTACTTGCCCATCAACAAGCCAGTGAAGCTTGTGATGTCCTCTGCCGATGTCATTCACTCCTTCTTCGTTCCGGCCTTTCGTATCAAGCGTGATGCAGTACCAGGCATGTATTCGCAACTTGCCTTTACTCCGAACAAGCTTGGTGAAGCCCAAGTGTTTTGCGCGGAGTATTGCGGAGCAGCAGAGGGAAAAGATGCTCGAGGCCACTTTGCGATGCTCTCCAGAATCAAGATCGTGAGCGACGCGGAGTATGCCGCTCACATCGAAGAGCAAAAGAAA
>JAYWGD010000292.1:0-2054 GCA_043778435.1 Myxococcales bacterium
AGTCATGTGCCGTTCAGGTTAGTCACGGCGTGATGCCTCGCAAAGACCTTTCGGCGCGGCGTCGACTCCGTAGATTGAACCGCCCTCCATAAAAAACACCGCTACTTGCCCGGTGGTGCTGGCACCAAGGCCTTGAACTGAAACGCCATAGGACGCGCGGGTGTGCTCACAAATCGAAGCGATGTTTCCTCGCCTCTCGTGCTGGCTCCTGGCTCTACGCCGCAATGCGGATGCTTCCTCTTTCCGCGCCCTAACGACACCGCATCCACCACACCAAAAGAGCGGAGCGCTTCGCTCGCCATGCGTGCACTGATGCCGTCTGATCGCGTGGCCAACAACCATGCACCTTGCGGACTGCGCCCAAGCCCGCCTGCGACAAGGTCTGCGCTGTCGGACAACGCGCCGCTTCGCATCAGCCAAGGCAGCTCCATGCGAAATCGCTTTGCCTTGCGTGCTCCTTCGTCTTCACTTTCCGTGGGGGCCAGTGACAGGCCTAGTTCGTCTGCAAAGAGCGTGGCGGTTGCGGCATCGGCTTTGGATGGCAGCATGATGATGTCTTGCCCGAGCGACAAGCCCAAGGGTGCGCTCGCCGCCGTGTTGCCCACCACGCATCGCAAGATGGCAGGTGTGGGCACGGTTGAAAGCAGGCGTGTACGCTGCGCCTCGCTCACGTGTTCGCCTAGGCCCAGCTCGAGTTCGGCCGATATGCGATTGGCATCGAGTAAGTAAATTTCCACGTCCCCATCGGGTGCGCTTACACGCGCACGCTTTGCTGGCGGCAGCCAACTTGGCTCTGCGTGGATCTCGGGAATATTTGCAAACTGCGCCGGACCCGCGGGATCACTGACGCGCGTGAGCACATAGAAAAAGTCTTTCTGCGCCCACTCGATGTAGCGCTCGGTGCTCTTGATCATGTCGGGCTCAAGCAGCGCGCTCTTGTAGTTCTTTGCGCGTACGTCGACGATGCTCGTGAACATGAAGGCGGTGTGTCCGGGGTTCATGTCCAGGTGCATGCCATAACTGCATCCCGCAAGCTTCATGGCGCGTCCCAGCGATGCCGCATTCACGTCGTCGCCCCACGCGTACATGAGCGTGCCCGACGGTGTGACGCACATACCGCTTCGGTGCGTTTGCATGCCCTCGTTGTCGGCGCGGGTGTAGCCCCACAACTTGCGGCCCTTGGGGTTCAGCACGCCATCTTCCAAAAGCGGATCCAGATTTTGGCGCATCGAAACAATCGATGCATCGGCCACGTTTTCAATCCCGCCCAACGCGGGCTTCGCGCCCCATGTGCCCATCGCAAGGCGTCCGTCCGAAAGCGAGATCACGCTCGCGCCACCGGGCACTGCAGGCAAGAGCACGCGCTTGTTCACGGTCATGCCGTAGTGGCCGTGCTCTGATTTGAATCCACCATTCCACACCGCGGAAACTCGCCTGGCGATGCTCGGATCGCGCGGGATGTGACCACTGCCGGTGGGGCCCACATCGGGCATCGGGTCTTCGCTCCCGCCCTCCATTCCAAGTTCGAGTTGGCGCGTATCCATCGCGACAAGCAGCACTTTGGAATAGGGCCGATCGGTGTCGGGCCTCACAAATGTCTGATAAAATGCTGGTGGTGCGGCCGAATCCAGCTTTCGCACCCACGGCACACGCGGCTCTACCCACACGCCTTCTCCGGCTTCGGGCGTCTTCCAAAGTGAGCTTGCTCGACTCGGTGGCCACACGGTGCTCACGCCCTCGCTGGTCAGCACCGAGCTTGCCGTATGAGACGAGGCCGCGAGCTCTTGGCTGCCCCCGCGCGAGCCATAGGCCGTGCGGCGCACGAAGTCCTTCAGCGCAAAAGCTTTCTCCTCGGCCCAAGCGATGGGTTCAGGCCCGATCCACGAGATGGCGCGCACCGTATCGACGGCCCAAATGATCGGCGTCTTGGGCAGGTGTTGCACGCCGCTCACGGTCATCTGCGGCGTGCTCGCGGCGGTCTCCCCCCATGGCAGCGTGCTTTGCGTGGTGCCTTCGTCGCGCGCAGCGGCGACCTGAAGCGCATCCGGCAAGAG